>JBKCMS010000189.1:0-34673 GCA_046300175.1 Pseudomonadota bacterium
CTCCAAAAGTCCGTAGCGAAATCCCGAGTTTTGGAGAACGCTATCGATTCGCGGATGCGAATCAAAACAACAACCTATAGTGATGTCCAGCAAAAGCCTTGCCAGTTTTACTGGCACGGACTTTTGCACGTCACTATAGTCTATGGAGATTCAGCTAACTGGTCAGTCATTTAGATCTTTACTTAGGGCTTCAGTAGCAAGCTTAGACGTTGTACGATGAGGAGTAGGGCAGAGAATAGTAAGTGGCGCTCAAGAGGGGATGATGTCCGATAAGAAAGGTGGTCCAAAGGAGCTAAACTTAGGGCTTACGGCGCTGCTCTCCAAGGCTACTGACGCCGGTTTGGCGAATCAGGATGGCGTTAAGTCTGGCAGTGAACATCCTAGGTCAGAGACCGAGATAGTTACCGTAGACGATGACCTGCAAGCTCTGACCTCTGAGCTCTCTCAGCTAGCCGATAAAGGTCAGTGGGGTATGATTGTGAGCCGCGCAGAGAGCGCTATAGCCTCTGAGGAGGATATAGAGGCACGTCTCTGGTGGATTCGTGGGCACCTCGGAGCCTTCACACTCCCTGTCTCGCTACTTGCCGCTCCGTTTGAGACGGTTTGTAGACAGCTTGTCGGGGACCCTCGTGTTGATATCTATGAGGCCCTGCTGCGCGAGATCGGTGAGATCGCCTTGGTGCGACTAAGAGATGTTGGCGATCGACGCCAGGAGCACTCAGTGCGCCTGGCGTTATACCGGCTAGGTGTGATCGAAGCGGATGAAGCAGCCGAAAAGCTATACGGCAAAGTCCCACCTAAAGTGCCGCGACTTGAGCCAAGATTTGAGCTCGGAGATGCGCAACAGCAGCAGCGCACGGTCATCGCAGAACGAGCATCAGTGGCTCACAAACGTCGACCGCTCCGATTTGCCTTGGTCGCTTCGGCGCTGTTCACTCTGCTTTTAGGCGGGATTTGGTTTTGGCGATACACCAACGTGGCCCCAAGCTTGCTTTTAGCGCAAGAGGATCTGCTCGGTAGCCAGTCGCCGCCCGGAATGTTGCCGCCTTTTGTGGTAGCTCGGCCGGTATCGAGTAGTCTGGGAGCTCTATATTACTCAATTGATAAGGGGGATTTAGGAGCTAGCCAGAAGCCTGCGCAACCGGCCACTGTTGCAGGGGGGACGCAGGGAGCTTCGACCACGACATCAGCACCGACGACCGCTGCGAATTCGTATCACGGAGCCAATCAGAAGCACGATAATCGCTCGCCTCAGGCAGCTCAGAGTGAAAAAAGACGTGAGAGTGTTAGGACCGACGGGCCGATAGAGGGTCCTGAATTTACCCGAGGTGTTGAGCGCGAGACCGTGCCTCAGGCAAAGTTGCCTGAGGTTTTACCAGAGGTCCAAGTTAATCCGCTGCCAAACCATTCTTACCCCGATGGTAGTCTCAACGTAGGCGGAGAGATAAAATCTGCATTGGTCCAAACGGATGTATTCGACAGCGCTAGTTCCGATGGACGTGTGATAGCTCGCTTAGTGCCAGGCGATAAGGTGAGTGTTGAGGGGCGTATCGGTCAGTGGTATCGCATACGTTCTCGCCGCGGACGGGCAGGGTTCGTATTTGCGCAGGATATAGGGGAGCTTGAAGACTTTCAGCTAAACTCCGATCGGAATTAAAAAAAGAATGAGGCTGGGGCGTTTTTTTCTGCGGCACAACTTGGCTACATCAAGATTGCGCTCGCCCAAAAAAAACCGCCAGCACACCGAGGTGGCTGGCGGTCATTAGTTAGCGACTGTTGCAGCAGCTACTAATCTTCGACAGCTGTAGCGCTTTCAGTATTCGATGGCTCGCTAGTGCTCATCTCGATCTGAATAGAATCTGTCGCCTCTGCTGGTACAGTGCGAACAACCTTAGAGGCTTGGAGACCCTTTGGACCCTCCTTGAGTTCGTATTCCACAGTCTCGCCATCCTTTAGAGTCTTAAACCCCTCTGTGGCTATCACCGAATAATGAACGAAAACATCGCGACCGCTAGAGTGAGCGATGAAGCCAAACCCTTTGGCATCATTAAACCACTTTACCGTTCCCTTTAGTGTGCTGGATTCTGAATCAGACATAACAACTGGCTCCCGTAAAAAAACCACGGTAGACAAAACCTACCATATTCAAATCAGGTTACAAGCGCGCTTTTTAGTTGGCGCACTTTCACCATGCATTTGAGATTCTAAAACAGGGCCACTGGTTCCATGTTTTTCAGTCTAACAGGGATGGAATAGCGTCAGAGAGGAGTCCTCCCGACCGATAATTGAGCAGCATAAGGCGCATACCACACGGGATAACATGTGATGATTCAATGTGTTAAGCTGCTGTGGTGGTTGAACTCAGGCAGATTTAATGAGCTGGTTAACAGCTTTGGATATCGAAGCCCGAATCTCTTTAAAACGCGCTAGCCTAGAGTATTCAAGGTGTTGAGTGAATTGCTAAGTCCCCGGTATTGTTGATACTCTCTAAAGGCCCTAATGTGGCCCCGCTAAAGACTGCGGTATCACTAAAGGTCAAGAGGTGTGATCGTTATGGATTGTATACGTGACGTGCTGGAGAGCTTACCTGAACCTTTGTGCGTAATTACGCGTGGGGGAGAGTGTCTGCACGCCAACGAAGCCTTCGCGCAGCTGGTAAAGATTCAGGTGGACCACTTAGCGCATAGTGATGCGCGAGAGTTCTGGCCAACCTTTCGCGACCAAAATGATTGGAGTGGCGAACACGCAGTTGAGTTTCTTGGCGGTGATGGGCGGGGGATAACGGCTAGGGTGTCGTGCGTTGTAACAGACGTTGTAGTTACTAGGGTCTTGGCCAGCGCCGCTTCAGGTGAGTCAGTTCAGCTGCATCATAAACAGCGGCTTGAAACGCTGGGCTTACTTGCTGGTGGCGTGGCGCATGATTTTAATAACGTCCTGACGGGGATTCTTGGCCACGTGGCTTATCTCAAGCATGTGCTACCTGCGCCGCACGGCAACTCGGAATCTTTGATGGCGATCGAGGAGGGGGCTCTAAAGGCATCAGGTCTCACTCAGCAGATACTTAATTTTTCCAAGCTCGATGCTAGCGAAGAGCTCCAGCGGGTAGATGTAGACCAAGTGTTGTCGCGCATCGGAGTTCTGCTCAAGAGTGCCATCCCATCGGATATAACGCTGCAGCTACACCACAGTTCAGAGGGATTTGCGGTGCTCGGCTCAGAGGTGCACGTCGCCCAGATTTTGATCAACTTGATTATCAATGCGCGTGACGCGATTAGCGGAAAGGGTGCGATCGATGCGCGACTTTCAGCCAGACTGCATCAGGATGAAGTGCATGAGATATTTGGGCTAGAGCCGGCAGCCAAAGCATACGGAGCTCTTGAGGTCTCTGATACCGGAAGCGGCATGAGTGACGAGGTAAAGCAGCGGTTGTTCGAGCCCTACTTCACGACAAAAAATCAAGCCGGTACGGGGCTGGGGCTATCCACCGTACAATCGATCGTTACCCGTTTGGGAGGGGCTATCCAGGTTTTCTCTGAAGTGGGTCGCGGGACGGTTTTCAGAGTAATCCTACCTCTGATAGAGGAGGGCGCGACCCCGAGTATTCTAAGTGATGCGGACTCTGCCGTGCTGCGTGGCAACGGGGAGCGGATATTAGTAATTGATGATGAAGACGCCGTGCGCAACGTGATCGGCCTAAGCCTCTCGCACCTTGGATACCAAGTTGACACGGCACCATCGGGTCTTGAGGGGGTGGAGCTCTTCAAGTCGTCGGCAGAGGGCTACCAACTGGTAATTCTCGACCTACTAATGCCGGGACTATCAGGAGAGGAGACTTTTAATCGCCTTAGGGCTATTGATTTGAACTTGCCTGTTTTGATTGTGAGTGGGTTTAGTTCCGAGCACGTTGTGCAGAGGGTCCTTGCTGACGGAGCCAGAGACTTTATCCAGAAGCCTTTTTCGATAGAAGTTTTGTCAGAAAAAGTGAGGGGGTGCTTAGGTGGTCAAATCATACGCAGTTAGAGATATTCAGGTTAATCCTGGCCTGGTGCTCTCGCCGATGAGCGGAGTTACCACGCGGCCTTTTAGGCGTCTTATTAAAGAGCTAAATCCCGGTGGTGTAGGGCTTGTGGTCAGCGAGTTCGTCTCGGTTGAGGGTATGACTCGCGGCTCGAAACGCACATTAGAGATGATGCGTTTTTCGGAAGATGAGCGACCCTACTGTGTGCAGATTTTCGGCTATGATGTCGATCGCATGCGTGATGCGGCGATGATGGTACAGGACCTCGGGGCTGATATGGTTGATATCAACTGCGGGTGCCCGGCGCCAAAGGTGGTGAAGCGCGGTGGCGGATGTGAGTTGATGCGCCAACCCGAACACTTAAAGATGATCATTAGGGAGGTGCGCAGAGCGGTTTCGATACCGCTCACCCTAAAAATCAGAGCCGGATGGGACGAGGGCTCGCGCAATGCTCTAACGGTGGCCACGATGGCTGAATCAGAGGGCATTGAAGCGCTAGCAGTGCACGGCAGGACGCGTTCGCAGCTCTATCGAGGAAGTGCGGATTGGGACCTGGTTGAGCAAGTTGCTGATAGTGTGCAGATACCGGTACTAGGTAGTGGGGACGTAGTTGACCGCGCCAGCGCTGAGCAGCGTCTTAGGGGTAAGATCGCTGGGCTCTTCATAGGACGGGCAAGTATGTGGAATCCACAGGTGTTCTCAGAGATTCTAGGCGCCCCCGCAAACACAATTCGAAACGATCACAGTCGTATGTTGTCGATATTATGCAGGTATATCGAACTACTAAGAGAGGATTTTCAGGATAGTTCGTGTGCTGGAAAGCTAAAACAGCTCGCTTCTCAGATGTGTAGAGGTGCTCCATGGCGCAAGAATCTTCTTATGCTCAATACCCTCAGCGAGCAGATTGCGCTTTTAGATCAGGTTCGGGATGGTGCTTTTGTTGCGTCTGGTAAAGTATATGAAGAAGAATCAGCCGTAGATCAGGAAGTGACAAGCGCTGGCATGGTATAATGATAGAAAAGAGTAGTTAAGTGCTTAAAGTAACCTCTATTAATCGTTCCTTCGGTGACAAGGAGGTGCTCGTCGACGTTAGCTTCTCGCTCAAGCCGGCGTCTATTAACGGGCTGATTGGTCCTAGCGGTGGTGGTAAAAGCATACTGTTCAAGATTATAGCTAACACATGCAGAGCGGATCGTGGTTGGGTAACATTTCCCCAAGGTGCGTCCCATCGGGATGTCGGCCTTATGTTCCAAGAAGGGGCGCTTTTCGACTCTCTCTCTGTTTACGATAACGTGGCTTTTCCATTGGTTGGGGGCAAGGTTCCCACAACCGGGTTGCCACGTGATGTTCGAGCCGATGTTTGCGATAAGGTGAGTTATATCCTCGCGCGTGTCGGGCTGACTAAAGCAGCCTATAAGATGCCTGGGCAGTTGAGTGGTGGGATGCGGCGCAGGGTTTCCTTGGCACGAGCTTTGGTAGCGCGACCCAAGATACTTTTATTGGACGATCCAACCAGCGGCCTCGACCCGGTAGCCAGTAGTGTGATCATGGACCTGATTGCTGAGCTGCACAACGAATACAAGCCGACCACATTCCTAGTTAGTCACGATCTGCGAAGACTGTTGCCAGTTGTAGAGAGAATCCTGGCATTATTTGAGGGGACGATTGTGTTTGACGGAACTTTAGGTGATCTGGCCAATAGTGCGCCCTCTTTTGTAAGAAGTTTTGTCTCGTGCCGGTATGAATTACCGGCGCCTAGCTCTGGCTCTGATTTGCCAGTAATTCAGTAAGGAATTCAGATTATGAGGAAGTTTCAGGCGATCTCTGAAGCACGCGAGAGGTTTCTTTCAGGGATTGGGGTTCCCGAAAAGGGTGAGTTTCATGTCGACCAGTTTCAGCGCGAAGCGATTGATAATCTCGTAAACGGAATCGATACATTAGTGGTCGCTCCGACCGGCTCGGGCAAGACATACATCGCAATCGAGGCGATGAAGAGCCTTCTGGCTCGCAACAAGCGCGCTATCTATACGACACCGCTAAAAGCGCTCTCCAACACCAAATACAGTGAGTTTCAGCACATCTTTGGTCCGACAAATTCAGTAGGGTTGCTTACAGGAGATCGCAAGATCGAGGGTGATTCAGATGTTGTTATTGCGACCACAGAGATATATCGCAACGAATTGTACCGTGGTGATGTGCGTTACTCTCTGGTGATTCTCGACGAGGTTCACTACATCGCCGATCCACAGAGAGGCGCCGTCTGGGAAGAGAGCATTATCTTGACCCCCAGTGAATCGACCTTATTAATGTTGTCAGCGTCGATTTCTAACGCGGAAGAGATAGCCGCTTGGATTGAGGAGGTGCGTAACAAAGAGTGTCGTATCGTGATGAAACGGGAGCGTCCTGTTGAGTTGCGTTATGGGTTTCTGCATCCACGGTTTGGTGTGATTCCGTTAAGCGATGAGAAGGGACACCTATCGCCTGAGGTATCGCACTATTATGGTTCCAACGAGGTGGACATGCTAGGCATGCGCGTCAAAGGCCCTGCAGGAGAGAGACATCGCGGGGGACCAGAGGGTGGGAGAGGATCACGTGGTCGTTCACGAGGCCGCGGAGAAAGCGGGCGTGCTGCTCGAGGAAAGCGTAGGAGATAGTCGTTATGTTCAATGAATTTCCCGCGCACATCATTCTTCGTGAGCTTGAGCGTGATAACTTGCTGCCAGCAATCCTTTTTCGAACAGCTCGCAAGCAGTGTGATGCAGACGTTGAGAGTCTTGCTCGTAATGAGCAGGTGATTCTCAACGCTGACCAGCAGCAAAGAATCGAAGCAGAGGTTAAGAAGGTAATCTCCAAATACGGATTTGAGCCGGAATTTATCACCGGATACCCGCAGTATGGGGCACTTATTACTACTGGGGTCGGGGCGCATCATGCCGGACAGCTTCTGATCTGGCGGCTGCTTTTAGAGGAGCTTATGTCTCGTAGTATGCTCCGATTGCTTGTCGCTACTGGCACTGTTGCCGCTGGTGTTGATTTTCCGGCTCGCACAGCGGTCGTCACGGCGCACAGCAGGCGTGGTTCGGAGGGGTTTAGCGTCCTTTCGTCAGCTGAGTTTCAACAGATGGCAGGTCGAGCAGGAAGGCGTGGAAAGGATGCAGTTGGAGTGTGTGTGATCACTCCAAGTCGATTTTCAGATGCTCGAGTTCTTCTTGAGGTATCGAAACGGCCTCCAGAGCCGCTCCGTTCGCAGTACTTTGCCTCGCCATCAACTGTGCTAAATCTTCTCAAGTATCGCAACGTCGATGATTTGCAGTATACGGTGGAGCGAAGTCTTGGGTCGTTTCTCGATCGGAATAGCGCGAGTCGACTGAGGCAACAGGCGCTAGCGGAGCAGGAATCGATCGAGCTCGATAGCTCTCTAAAGGGCGAGAAACGCAAGAAAGCCGAAAAGCGCGTACGCCGCATCTTGCGTGAGGCAGAGGAACTTGAGCAGCGACAGGAGGTTTCCTTAGCGGCCTCGTTAGATGGATTACGTAAACTCGGCTATGTTGAGGGTGGTAGCCTCACAGAGAAGGGTTCGTGGGCGGCGGAGCTCTGCACTAGTCTCGTTCTTGAATTGGGGGAGGCGATCGCTGCCGGGCTGTTCGAAGATTGCGCGCTGTTCGAATTAGTAGGATTGATCGCCAGCATCTCCGGAGATCCACATCGGCCGTATTTTAAACTAAAAGAGAATCCGATTAAGAGTGAGCTTTTTAAGTCGATGACGCAGATAGTTGAGCAGGTCAGGGCCGGATATCAGGGCCCCGGGCTAGCTGATGTGGAGGTGCTGCCTGACGCGGCACTGACAGTCATAACCTGGATGGACTCGGAGACCTGGGCGGAGTTCGCCGGTCTGCTGCGGCTCTCAGGTGTGGCAGATGGGGATGTTGCGCGACTTGTTGGGCAGACAGCTGATCACTTAAATCAGCTCACTCGTCTTGAAAAGACACATCCAGTATTGGCTCAATCCGCCAAAGTTGCACGCAGCCGCCTGCTGCGCCCACCGTTCTCAGAGACCCTGCTTGTGGTAGATTAGTCGACACATTTCATAAAACCTACTATTGCGAGCGCCGAGAATGTCGCTCTAGCCAAGCAGTTTCACGAGATATGCGCGCTAGCCCGGAAATTTCATGAAGCCAGCTACTACGATCGCCGATAAAGGTGCTTTTTCGGTTCAAAAATCGATTTTCGGACCGGAATGTATCACGATACGGTTCCGCCCCAAAAATCGATTTTTGAATTCGCCCTACGGGCCTGAAAAATCACCATTCCCGGCGCTCGCGCCACGCAGTTTCATGAGATATGCGTGCTAGAGTCGCCGTTGACGAGCTATCTCGTAAAGCAGTATCGAAGCTGCACAACTAACGTTGATCGACGAGAGCGCCCCGGCGATCGGTATCTTTACTACGGAATCGCATATATCCCAGTAACCACGGGACATCCCCACGGTTTCGTTGCCTAGCACTAGTACTGTAGGTCGGGTAAACGACTGCTCGGTCACCAATGCATCAGTCTTCCCACTGCTACCTACGATCTGATAATCGTAACCGCTATCACGTGCTTTCCGAACCCACTCAGCAACCTCAAGGTGCGACGCGGCCGTCGCCACTGGCAGGGCAAACAGCGCTCCCATGCTGCCGCGAACGACAAAAGGGTCGTAGATATCGACCGCGTGCCCGGTGATAATGACACCGTGTGCGCCAAAAGCATCGGCTGACCTTAGTGATGAGCCAAGGTTTCCTGGGCTGCTCGGACGATCGAATACAAGCACAAGTCCATCATGATGAGCAGGGATGTCGCTAGGAGTTAGGTTCTTGGCCGCTATGATCGCCAACACCTCTGAGGTCTCGTCCTTATCACTTAACTCCTGCATCAGTTCAGGGGCCAACTCCCACAGCTCACGAGCAACACCAGATTGCAGCAGCTCTACCGCCCAGCGCGACATGGACTTGCCGGCAGCAAATAGCAGCGCCTCGATCTGCCAGTTGTGTTTAACAGCTATGTTAATCTGAGCGACCCCTTCTATAAGAAACTGGCCCGAGCGAGTCCTCTTTTCGCGGTTTCGTTTTATAACCTCAGCACGCTGAAAGAAATTATCCCGCTTAAACACCTTGCGTTCTAACGGGCTACCGATGGCATTCGATGGGTTGGTTCTGTTGCTCATAGGAGTAGGCTTAACTTATTGAAATCATGAAAGCATGGTCAATTTTTCAAGATTGCGGTTTGCCTGATAGAACGATATGGTTGAAAATATTGACTTTTTTTCTATTCTTTGTGCAATCACTTTTGACAGACTTACATCCTACTGTTTAAATGATCAAGGGCTGTGGAATCGGCACGTTAAGTCTTCTTGGAGCGCTTTAGGGCTCAAAGCAAGCAGTTTCGATTATCCAGATGAAGAGTCCGGTTTAGTTGCGAGTTGTAAGTATCCCAGTTTAAGTATCCCAGTAATTGTTAAGGGAGTTGCCAGTGAACAAATCAGAATTAATCGAAAAGTTAGCTCAGCGCTGTAATATCAGCATAATTCAAGCAGAAGAGGTAGTTAACCTCATATACCGCAAGATGCGTGACACTCTGGTGAGCGGCGGACGGATTGAGATTCGTGGGTTTGGGAGCTTCGTCGTCAAGGAGTACGGAGCGTACGAGGGGCGTAACCCCAAGACAGGCGAAAGGATTCCTGTGCCCCCAAAGAAACTCCCTTTCTTCAAGGTGGGCAAGGAGCTCAAAGAGCGTATCGACAGTGAGACCGCTAAGGCGGCAGCGAGCGGCGAGCGCTAGAAGGTGATATGAGCACAATTGCAGATGGCGGCCAAGCGTCGTCCAACTACAGACGTGTGTGCGTCGATGCGGTGCTTTCGACACGTTATGAATCGGGAGAGCGGCCGGCGTCCTGGGACGATCGTGTTGGCGGGATCGACGTGGTTCAGGTCGATGGCGGTGAGACGATTAGACTATACAGCACGCCGATGCAGTCACCCCCCAAGCCGGGTTGGGTTTTGATGCTCACCGGAGTCGGGCCCGGTCAGGGGCTCCTCTGGACTCTCTACGGAATGTCCCGAGAGGAGTAGTCGGGATTATTTGTGGCTTGTGCGTCATCTTTAAATATCGCTACTTCGTTGGTCGTTTGATCGGGGATCCAGTTTTTTGGTGGGGTCTTCGTTTCGCCACCCCGCTTTGCTCCGCAAAGCTGCCCCTTACTAGGGGCTAGTCGCCACCCCGCTTTGCTCCGCAAAGCTGCGCATTACTGGGAGCTAGTGATACTGTCGCTGCATTTGCTGAGTAGTGAAAATTTTCGACTATTAATCTCAGGTTTTCTAAGTAGATAGAGTAAGGCTGGCCCAGACTGTTCAAATAGTTGCACTCTTCTAGTACCCCTAAGGCATCTGATTAAAGAGGTACCGGCGGATAGAAATAGTTTCGGCCGTCGTTGTCTCCTGAAGTATACTAAAGAAGATAGGTCTGCCTGGGTCAGGGATGATTCCGGAAGGCCGGTTTTGACCCGATCTTGTTAGTATCTGTGTAACGCGCAGCTCGTTTTTTGGCCAATTTGGAATTTGAGTTGTCGTCCAATTTTGAGACCGCGTCCGCAGATACTCATGAGCTAGGTTTTTTTGCAGGAGTTTCTATGGATCCTCGACAGGTTCAGTCAGACGAGCAAACCGTTACAGTTCAAACCACGATAGGAGATCTGATTGAGGCCATCACGGATGTGGCTATTCAAGCTGGCAGGACAGAGGAGGAGGGTTATAGGCTGGCCTCATTTACTATTGAGAAGTTGCTCCGTGACAAGCGCCACAAGGACATTCTGACTGCCTAATATAAAGTCCCCCTCATTCCTTGGTCGGGTTCTAAACGGTATATTCCTAGGGGACGCCGGCTGACTCGAGCCATTTGTTGCCTGGTTTCGCCTCGATCGGGGCTTATAGCGTTCTCCAAAAGTCCGAAGCGAAATCCCGAGTTTTGGAGAACGCTATCGATTCGCGGATGCGAATCAAAACAACAACCTATAGTGAAGTCCAGCAAAAGCCTTGCCAGTTTTACTGGCACGGACTTTTGCACGTCACTATAGCTTGATTCATTCCAGCTGCTCTGGCACTCTAGCGCAGATGCCAAACAAAGATAAACCAGTTATCGCAATAGTCGGTGCTACCGGACTTGTCGGGAGCGAGATGCTCGTGATCACGGAGGAGCGGGGAGTGCCCTGTTCAGAGATGAGGCTATTAGCCTCAAAGGACTCCGTTGGCGAGGTATACAAGTTTCACGACAAAGAGGTCGAAGTCGCAGAGCTGACTGCTGATTCCTTCGTTGGCGTCGACTACGCCCTGTTTGGTACATCAGCTGAACTATCGGCTAAATATGTGCCGCTCGCAGTCGAGGCAGGAGCGGTGGCGATCGACAACTCAAGTTTCTTTCGTATGCAGTCGGGCATTCCCCTGGTGGTTCCCGAGGTGAATATCTCATCAGTAACACCAGACACAAAAATCATCGCCAATCCTAACTGCTCCACGATTCAACTGGTGCCGGTGCTGCAGGTAATCCATGAGCTTGCAGGTCTAAAGCACGTAGTAGTTTCAACTTACCAGTCTGTGTCGGGAGCCGGTAAAAACGCCCTCGATGAGCTTTGGGGGCAGACTATAGCTATTTGCAATCAGCAGCAGATGCCGCAAGAGGCCTTCCAACACCAGATCGCTTTCAACTGCATACCGCAGATCGATGTCATCCTCGACGATGGTTTCACCAAAGAAGAATACAAGATCATTAATGAGAGCAGAAAGATTCTCGGACAACCGGACCTTCGCATCACAGCGACAGCGGTAAGAGTCCCGGTTTTTTTCGGTCATGCTGAGAGTGTCTTTGTGGAGACAGAGCGCGAGTTGTCCCCGCAGGCTGCTATCAAAGCTATGGCACAAAAAGCCGGAGTAGTGGTGCACGCAGCCATGGATGAGTATCCGATGCAGATCGATATCGCAGGTCAGGATGAGATTCATGTAGGGCGCATTAGAAGGGATACATCGGTTACCAACGGCCTATCTTTTTGGGTGGTGGCAGATAACGTCCGCAAGGGAGCTGCTCTTAACGCCGTGCAGATTTTAGAGAAGCTATTAGCGCGCTGATGCAGCAAGCGCCAGGTTATTAGTGAAACGGTGCAACAAGTAAAACTTATCGTCGAGTATAATGGCAGTCGTTTTCACGGCTGGCAAAAGCAGCCCGGCTTGAGAACGATACAGGGTGTGCTTGAGCAAACTATATCGACAGTTTTGCGGTCGCCCGCAGGGCCCCTGCACGCAGCCGGACGCACGGATGCAGGAGTTCACGCCAGAGGACAGGTCGTTACATTCAAGACAGAACAGCCTGTAGATCTTTACCGACTTGCTAATGGTGTCAGCCATCTGATGAAGGGCGAGTTGACCGTAATCAGCGCTGAGTTTGTGGGGCTCGATTTTCATCCAGGTATATCTTCAACGCATAAGCAGTATTCCTATCGAATACTGAACCGCGCAACACCGGGTGTTCTAGCGGCGCATACGATGTGGCATATCGCGCCACCACTCAATTTCGACTTGATGCAAAGTGACGCGAGCCTGCTAATAGGCACGCATGATTTTTCTGCCTTTCGCGATTCCACTTGCACCGCGTCCTCAACAGTAAAAACGATATACAAGTCTTACCTAGTACGAGAAGGTGATCTGATAACCTATTACGTAGTGGGATCGGGATTTTTAAAACAGATGGTGCGTAATATCGTTGGAACTCTAACTGATATCGGCAGAGGGCGGATAAGAAACCGTTCATTTGCAGAGATCCTGCAATCGCGCGATCGGCGTGTAGCCGGAGTAACCGCGCCTCCTCATGGATTAACAATGGATTGGGTGGCTTATGATCCGGTGTGAAATTAGCGCAGCGTTTACATTGATACTACTTTTTTTGCATATCGGCGCACCCGTTACAGCATCCGCTGAGCCAGTCGGATTTATCAGCCCGATGACTGGTAGCTTTGAACGCTATGGCCAACGGATTCGTGCTGCAGCCGAGAGCGTACGCTCCCCACTTGTGCAGTTTAGATACGAAGATGAGGGGTGCCAAGCTCGTATGGCAGTGAGTTCATTTCGCAAACTAAACTCGATTGATAACATTCGTTATTTTATAGGGCCGTGGTGTGGATCGCCGCAGGTTGCAGTTGCCTCGTTACTACCCAAGGCGGATGGAGTAGCTATCCTTGGTAGTAGTGCACCAGAGCGAGTCTACGCGCTCTCGCAGGGTAGGATGCTCGCCGTTCAACCATCGATCGAGGCCGAGTCGAGATTCAACGCTGAACAGGCCTACAGCCGCGGTGCGCGTAAAGTAGTGATTGTATTTCTTGAGAACGATTTTAGCAGAGCTCATGAGGCGGCATTCAGGGCGCACTTTAAGGGACAGGTCGTTGATACCCTAGCGTATTCGAGTGCTAACGGGTCGGAGATTCGGGCACTAGCGCTCAAGATACGCCAACTTAACCCGGATACGGTATACGTACCTGATGCGCTGCCTTTAATGCACGGCCTGCTAAAACATCTGGCAAACGTAGGAGCAAATGGATTGCGTCTCATGAGCGTATACTCTGCTCAGTTGAATGATATCCTGACAGTTGTGGGTCCAGCAGGAGAGGGACTGATATATTCGTATCCCAAAATTACAGGAGATGCCCTGGACTACTATCCAAAACTTGCAGTAGAGGTTTTGAGTTATGGTTTGAGTAAGTGTCCCGATGCATCTGGAAAGTGTGTGTTGCAAGAGATTCTCAAGCGATACCCTTTCAACGCTAGCGGCGTCCTGCAGGGGGAGCTCGGATTAAAGACGATAAGTGGGGGAAAATTCGTCTGGGCGCCTGAGGGCACATAACAATTGCCTCTCTGCTTTGGCCCGAAGCCGGTGGCTAGGTTACGCTTGAATCGGTCAATTGGGTATCAGCTCCCAGGCTGCCACCCAGTAAGCACCGAATAAAGTCGTATAAAGATCTTCGCTATCGTGCCGAACTGTTCAGCTATGCCGTCGAGGCCGTTAAAAGCCCAAGCTAGAGTGATTCCCGAGGTGAGCGCATTCCACGCGATTATGTAAAGGACGCCGATTGAATAACCGCCGCGAATAAGGTTTATGTCGGTCTGCACAGGTGATATGTCGCGAACATTCATCAGTAGATCGATCCCGTAACAGGTACCGATGATAATTAGGGGAAGCCAGGTGCTAGTTGCGCCAAGGGCGAATGAAATCATCGCCCCGATCAGTGTAAATACAGGCAAAATATAGGGCGCTAAGGCTATAAATGCATTATAGTGAGCGGTTGCCTTAGTGTACTCGTACTGTAGGCTTCCGGACAGTTGATTAACTTCCATGCGCTTATTCTTGTTACCGACTAGGCTTGAAACCACCTGGTGCTTCCACTCGTGAATCAGTACTGATAAATGACCATTGATACCATAATGGGCGATAAAGATACCGACGCTGAGGGCTGCTATAAAGGTGGTTATGGCTGTAAGATCACTGTGTCGCACCTGCATTAGCGCAACTAAAAGAAATGTACAGCCAGTTGGTAGCAAAAAAGCCAACGAAAGAAAAAATGCGAAACCGCCTATTATCTGGTCGCTGGTGTCTTCGATCTCTTTCTTGCGTTGCCGGAAAAGCTTCATGGCCGGAAAAGACTCATGGACAGAAATAGACTAAAGGTTTAGTTGCACCAAGCTTCATCGCTCACCAGATGAGGTCCGAAAGAGGTACAGGTAAGCTCTCCGCACCGCTTGCTTGATCTGTTTTAGGATAGTCGCGATAGGTCCTAGGCGCCAGGGGTAACTGCGCTGACGCGAGCGACGATTTCGGATGGCCCTTCGTAAGAGAGGTCTTTAGGAACCTCAGCTCTTACTAGTTTTTGTAGCTCCGTCGGAAGCAGCGAGCGAATAGTGCCAAGCAGTCGTGGCTCAGCGATAAGGACCATGCTATCGAAGGTGTGCTCAAACATCGCGCGCTCTATGATCTCAACAACCTCGCGGTAGAAGTCCCGTAAACTCCTCTCTCGAGAGCTCTCCTCCGTGGAGTAGGCGTGCCGCGCTCGCATCCGATTGTCGCTAGCCCTCCCAGGCCGATCGCTTTCAAGGTCCTGAGTCCGTAAATGCCCCTTGGGATTGCCGATGTCGTAAATCAAATCCAGAGGCCCAATGCCTCGACGTGCAAAGATACGCGCCTCATCTCGACTAGCAACTATAATCCATTCAATTCTCATACAAATTACTATTAACCCGTTAGGCCTCGGCCGGTGCTGATCACGCTCATGGTGTTACCTGCTTGAGTCCGGCCCGTCTTAGGGGTTAGCATGCTGCGCTATGGCCGAGATACTCCTTGCCACTATAAATGCCCGATTCATCCACACTTCATTCGGGCTGCGATACCTCTTTGCTAATCTGGGTGAGTTGCAGTCTCGCTGCGAGCTACGAGAGTTTGAAAATAGTCAGACAGCCAAGGCGATAGCTGAGTCCATCGTACTCAGTGGGGCCGAGATCGTCGGCTTGGGTGTGTATATATGGAACGTTACCCGGACCCGCGAAGTAGTCTCGATTCTCCGGCAGGTGCGCCCGGAGCTTATCATCATTTTGGGTGGTCCTGAGGTTAGCTACGAGTTTGAGGAGCAGCCACTGTTTGAGCTGTGCGACTATCTAATCACTGGGGAGGCCGATCTCTCCTTTGCCGTTTTGTGTCGACAATTGGTTGCTGGGCAGCGCCCTGTCGGAAAGGTGATTCACTCTGGCCTGCCAGCGCTAAGTACGGTTGTTCTGCCGTATAAGCACTATACAGAGGGTGATATCGCATCGAGGGTGATCTACGTGGAGGTGTCTCGTGGATGCCCATTTACCTGCGAGTTCTGCCTATCATCGATCGATATTCCCGTTCGTCAGTTTGATCATCAGGCGGTACTGGTAGAGCTTGCACAACTGTATAGTCGAGGAGCTCGAGTCTTCAAGTTTGTTGATCGAACTTTCAACCTTAATGTGCGAACTGCTAACGATATATTAAGTTTTTTTCTAGATCGCATGGAGCCCGGCCTCTTCGTTCACTTCGAAATGGTCCCAGACCGTTTCCCACAGCAGCTGCGAGAAACGGTAGCTGCCTTTCCACCCGGAGCGCTGCAATTGGAGATCGGTGTTCAGACTCTGAACCCAGAGGTTGGAGCCCTAATAAGTAGACGCCAAGATGTCTCAAAGCTGATCGACAACATTAGATTTCTACGTAGTGAAACCTCAGCCCATTTGCATATCGACCTGATTGTCGGGCTTCCAGGTGAGGGGATAGAGAGTTTTGCGAATGGATTTAATACCCTGGTCGAGTTGAATCCTCACGAAATTCAGGTGGGCATCCTCAAGCGCCTGAAGGGCACTCCGATAGTGCGTCACACTGAGAAGTACCAGATGAGGTATAGTGAGGAGCCTCCTTATGAGGTCTTAGCCACAAGCGAGCTATCATTTCTCGATATTCAGAGACTTGAGAGATTTGCACGATACTGGGATTTAGTCGCCAACAGCGGAAATTTCCTGAGGTCGAGGGCGCTCTTGTGGGATGGGGCTGATAATCCATTTTCCGGGTTTATGGAGTGGTGCGAGTGGTTGTATGCTCAGGTAGGGCGTAGGGCCTCAATCGAGTTGAAGACACTGACTGGATTGCTGTTCAGGTTCCTTGTAGATGTTCGCCGGCTCGATTGTGATCGTGTCGGTAGCTCTCTAGCTGAAGACTACCGTCGCGGCGGTCGTAATGATCTGCCGAAAGAGCTACGCAGCTTTGATCGAAATCAGGTGGATGAGGTCAGGAAGCACACTTCAGCCACCAAACGTCAGTCGCGTGTAGTTGGTGGTTAGAAGCTGGGTGCTAATTAGAGCTGCGGGTCTCCACACCCGGATATCCCGACTTTTAATCAGTAGATGGGGAGAATCAGATGAAAAGCTCATTAGAGATATGTGAGATATCCAACGCCTGTAATTGGAATCAGGTGCTTGGAATGCCGCGCCTATCAGTGGATGTGGATTGGTGGGGAAGAAGCCTGTTGCGACCATTTCGTTACGCGCTTGGATGCGACGCACAGCATCTAGTGTACGTGTGTGAGGTTCCAGAGAAGGCACCACCGCCAGCCGACCATCTGCGCGGAGCGTTTATGGTAGACCTAGCCGAGCCGGATACGCGCGGGCAAACGGGTGAGCTTTTCGTGCTGCGCGAGGATGGTCGATATTTCGAAATTCACATCAGTGCGGATGGCGCATGGTGGTACATGAATTTCGCAAAGTATCGAACGCGAGAGCCCGGCTATATTCCCACAGATGTAACCGTCACCGTGGAATATTTTGATCGGTCTTGGGTCGGAGCAATTCGTATACCATTTGCTGCGTTGCCGATCTCCCGTGGGGACACAGTTAGGTATCAGGCGTCGGCAGCAATCTGTAGTGGTGAGTCTCCGGTGTATATAACATCGGCGGGTGTTCCGGACTTTGAGCCGGACCTGCATGACGCACGGGTGTTTAGACAGTTAAAGATCTAAAGTAACGGCTCAGCAAATTCTGAAACGGTAGCGTTAGCCCCTATTAGGGAGCGGCTTTGCTGATCAAAGCGGGGCAGTCAGCCTGATTCGCAGGGGTGACTAGCCCCTGGTTGAGCGTGCGGATTTGCTAGCGATTTATCTTGACGGCCTGTCTGGATCGGCTAGACTGCCGCCTATGAACATATTTAAATCTCTTCTTTCAAAGATCATCGGAACCCAACCTGCTCAAGCAGCAACGCAGCAACCTGTAGCGGCTCCTGGAGAGTCAGCAACTATAGAGTCAGCAACTATAGAGTCAGCAACTGTAGCGCTGCAACAGCCTACTGATGTGGTGCAAGCAGCGGGAGGACAGGTAGACGTAGCCAAGATACTTGGTGAGATGGCCGATAAGTCAGCTACTAAACTCAATTGGCGCGAGTCGATAGTTGACCTGATGAAGTTAGTTGGTATCGACAGCAGTTTAGCTGCTCGCAAGGAATTGGCGGCAGAGCTGGGGTATACGGGCGACACTTCAGATTCGGCAGCGATGAATATCTGGCTGCACAAGCAGGTGATGAAAAAACTAGCTGAGAACGGCGGTGTAGTGCCGGCAGAGCTGCTCTAGGGCGGCGCATTCTACCTTAGGTATAGCCGTGCGACAGCATACTGGTGGTGGTAAATCAAATGCCTTGTATACGCTTGGCGGCATGCACGTCTAGAGCGTGCATAGCTTATGGTCATGGACGGAGATCCTATAGTGTTCTCCAAAAGTCCGTAGCGAAATCCCGAGTTTTGGAGAACGCTATCGATTCGCGGATGCGAATCAAAACAACAACCTATAGTGATGTCCAGCAAAAGCCTTGCCAGTTTTACTGGCACGGACTTTTGCACGTCACTATACTTTCGCTTAACTCAGCACGAAACGGCCCAATGGACTTGACTGAGAGCGGATAACCCGCTTGCCCTTTGTGGCGACCGCTCGGTAACGCACCGTATAAGAGCCGGGGGCGAGCTTTCTAATAGTCAGGGAATTACGCGATGCTACACGGTTAATTCTCTGCTTTGTTCCCTCCTTACGTATCTCAACTGCATATGTAAGCCTAGCCTTAGTGGTGGCAAGCGCCGCCAGCATTCGTTTAAACAGATTAGAATCAAGGGTAAAACGCTCGAACGTTAAAAGTATATCTCCACCTTTTTTGCGCTGCTTAATAATCCTTACATCCGGTGGTGTTTCTATCGCTATGTTACGAGTAAATTTCCTATCTGCCGATCCTGCGGTAGCTGTCACTGGCGACCTAAAGAGAAATTCGAAGCCGCTTATTGGTGCCCCGACCGAAGCTAGGTTACCAGCCTCAGAAATAAACGCGGCGTATGGTGCGGGGTTTGCGCTACCAGATCCGCCAAGTGCAATAGGAGCAGAATTCCTAACAAGTCCACTATTTCCATTGCCCACCTGCGATGCAGCAGTCACGCTCACTCTTGATACCGCACTAGATACCAGATTTTTCACGTACACCTGGTATGTCTGACCATCGAGGTTGGCGTCTGCAGAACCAAGTATACCCTTACCGTTATCAGAAAAGACGCAGAATTTGGCACTAGTGTCGATAAATCCGAGTTGGGCACCAAAGCTAAAATCAGTGACGTTGGGATCGGTAGCGTTAGGATTTAATATCGTGTAGGAAGCATCAGAGATCTTGTGCAGCATAAATGCCGCCCGATTTCCGCTGTAACCCACTATGTGGTTTGCACCCTGGAGCGGGAAGTAGGTAAAGCTAATGAAAGTTCCCTGGTAAGAGATTGAGGGAAAGAGCGATCGTCCATCTGCCGGTTGACCAGCTGCCGTGCGGGAGATAAGTGAGGGCTGCCTGGTGGCAAAAGAGTAAGAATAGACCTGCTCATTAAACGATGTCGCTGGTGGAGCACCAGGTATGCTTGCAGACGAGGCGAATACCAGAGTCTTTGCATCTCCACTCAAGCGCGGGTTAAAGAACCCACCTTGGCTACCCGTGCCTCCAGAGGTAGCCCCCTCTATCGTAGTCCAATCTCCTGTAGGTTGCCCTGAGGATAAAAAGTCACGACAGACGATCTTGTAGGCTCCCGGTACTACTCCACCTGCTGAAACTAAGTCGCTCGCTGTGGTTCTGAAGCAGAGGCGAAATTCTAGAGGGTTAAGCCCTTTGATGACTACTGTTGGCTGATCGCTATTACCGCTTGCTCCGATGTTGCCGGTCTGTCCAAACGCTTTTGAAGCGAGAAAAGTATTTGATCCTTCGGGCAATGCTGGAATTTTTACATAAACTTGGTAGTAGAAGAAGTTATCGGTAGAGCTTCCAGGAACTATATCTCGTGCATTGGAGCTAAAAGCCACAGCGTAACTTACACCGTCAGGCGCCACATCGCTAACTGCCGGATTAAATGCTCCCCCCGAACGTGGCGCTCCCACCGATGGGGCACCAGTAGTAGAGGTGCTTACTACTGAGGTCACCCTGGTATCGTGTGCGTAGCTGTAAATATACGATATGTCAGGTTGAAAAGAGTTTGGATCTCCCACCAGATTAGTAGCTTGGGATGCAAAAACGATAAAATTACCATTACCGGGGGCTACTGGCTCATAAATCCGCTGATTAGGAGCTATCGCTGGTGGAACCTGCTGGGCCCCTGAAGTCGACAGCTGCGCTTGAGCTGGCTTGGGAGCATACAGCACCCCTAAGGCTAATACCGCTACAGGTAGCAACCGCACTTTTGAACTTACTACCTTCTTATTCATTACTTGAGACCTTTAATTCAAAAAAGAACAGTTCAGCAGTGCGTAATTCAAACAAGCCGCAGGGACTTTAGCTGAGTGTGCTATTTGGGAACCTGCAACTGCCGTTTATAGGATAATAGTCTACTCGAAAAAACCGCCCCGTCTACCGATTTTCGTGCTCTCGATGCTAACGGTGCGTGCTTAGTGAGTATTGTAGTAAAACATAAGGGGCGGATATGCGGAGTAACGCGGGATGGAAAGCTAGCCCCTCATAAAGGGCGGCTTGGCGGGGCAACGCACCTTGCAATAACTCAACATCTGCGCTGCTTGATCACTGCCTGAGACAGCACTTACGTAACGAGTCCTTGCGTGGAGTAACCTTAGGTAAGTTTAGGTTTATGCAAGACCGCTCAAGGGAGCGGCTGATGATCTTTAAAACCATTACCGAGCTTGGCTACGAGTAGTTTGGTTTATAAGTTTCTGCCCACACCCCCAGAGTGTTATAGTAATCTGCTCATCGGTGAATCAAGTGGGTAGAATTGGCGTTTCTGGACGTGAACATGCACGTGCACGTGAAAACGTCGCGTAGGGCGTTCACTCGGAAATACGTGATATATCACTGAAAATAATGGGCTATGCCCCATCAGCAGTCATTGGCACCCACTCGATTCCACGAAGAGCCTAGTAATCGCTAGGCTCTGTCTGCACACTGTCTAGCAATGTAGTGTAATGATAATATACCTGATTAATTAACTCCCCACAGTTTATAGAGGTCATGTTACTCTTATAGGTTATTTATTGCTGACCATGCCTGCCGCCTATTCCTCATACGCTCACATCTGCACAAGGTTTTATGACCTCACTCTTGACCCGCCAAATGTCGCCAGCTTTGTGGCGAACAAAAGTGATATCAAAGGAGATGAAAAAGTTCTTTTTATAGGCAGCATGTTTGGAATAGCTGAAAGCCTTGCAGCGATTGGTTTACATCTGACGGTGACCGATTATTCTGATGATATGGTAACATTGGGAAAGCAACGTCTACCATCTTGTCAGGTCATTAAAGCAGATATTAGAAGTTTGCCTTTCCGACAGGAGTTCGATTGGATTTTTGTAGTTGGACGTGTTCTAACGCACATGATTACCGAGGCAGATCTCACAGCGGCTCTCAATTCATGCCATCAAGCTCTCCGACCCACAGGCGGGTTGTTCGCAGATAACTACGAAGATACCCGTATCGAATCAACGAGCTATTTTAACGGCACTATTGAAGCTCAAGACGAAAGCTGTCGGATCGTTCGCTCATCGACAACTAAGAGGCTGAGCACGTCGCCATTTGTAGTGAATTGGAGTGCCGAATATTCTGGTACGATGCATGGCTCTCCTTTTCACTTCTCTGATTCAATTAAACATCGAGCATTCTCCAGACTTGAGTTTGCTAAGGAGCTCGGTAAAGCTGGCTTTCAAGTCCTAGATCAAGGCGATAATTTTGATGAAACCAGCTTTTATACAGTATCCAAAAGGAATGATACGATACTCGGCACAGCTAGTTAGCTAGGATAGGCTTTTGTTACCACAGTTAATATCTTAAAAACAAAGAGCGGCTCGGTAGTTTGCACACTACTTCTCGCTTTCGATGAATTATACGGTCCAGTATGGTAGCCACTGGCCGAATTTAGGGCGACCCGTACTAAGCTCTCCGCTCCTCAGGCTGAAAAGCTGAGCAGATTGCTGTGTTCGACCTGCTAAAGATACTTAATCCCCGCGACGCTGCACTCAGTATGAACCTCAATCACCATAATCCAGCAACTCTTGCGCCAACTTTGATAGGGTGCTGTATTTTAACTTTGAAGACCCTATCTGCACCATCAATAATAGTGTGGCCTTTTTAGATCAGTTGCTAGCGACGGCGTATGAGTTCCGAGGTGGGCAGATTGAGATTTTGTTTTTAGATGAGATTCAAAATATTCAGGGCTGGGAGAAGTGGCTGCGTAAGATAATTGACCAGAAAAAGTATATAGAATTGGTCTCAAAAATAACTTCGTCGCGAGGTTGAAGAGATGCGAGGTGAGACGAGGAAAACGAGCGAAAAAACCGGAGGTGTATCCACTGAGATACCCTCAACGATTTTTTCGCGAAGCGTGACGAAGTCGCAGCCCGCATCTCGTAAACCGGAGCAGAAGATATTTTTGAGACCGGCTCTAGTATAGTAGGTAATAGATTTAACCCCTGAAACGACTATCCCGATTAAATGCAAATTGACTGGACTGCCGTAGGCTCAATATGCCGAAGAAATTCAACGATTCCTCAAGATCCATGAGATAGCCGGCCCCGGCATCCTTATCTCAGCCCAGGAGGATTTCTTCTGGTTAGCGCCTAACGTTCTGCACATACCGTTGTCTGGGCTTTGAAAGCCCCTTACTCCAGCGCTCTGACGCAGCACGTCCAACACCCGTGCTTCAGATTGCTCCTGGCCTCCCTTCAGATGGGCAAACCACGGGCCTTAAGAGCCTGGGAGGTCATGTAGAGGTCGAGGTGAGCGGGCTAAGCCCTTCTCCCCTCTACCTGAAGAACATACGACTGCGAAAAAGCGCTTCCACAGAGACAATGATGCCGGGTGGTATCTTACATCAGGCTCTTTAGCAGCGACTTTAGATTGCTAAACTACTAGAGGGGGTGCTAGCTCATTTTACGTTAAAGGTGCGAGCCGAGCTTTGTTGACTAGTAGCTCCTGCCCACAATACCTGCCACGAGACCTGGTAAGACCCCTTTGGCAGCTTAGAGAACCTCGTCTGGAATCGGGCCGTGCCTTTCTTCTTTGAAACAACAATTCTCTGCCCTCTTACACTCCTATTGACCGGCCCAGTAATCCTGAAGGTCACGCGATCCTTGGTACTGAACTTGCCGACAACCCAGACCTCCGCCGAGCCTTTGGCAACCTTCACTCGGGGAGCCTCAAGTAAGTTAGGGGTCGGCGCTGGTGTAGGAGTAGGTGTAGAGTCGCTAATTCCCGGGTTACTACACTCCCCTATCCTTAGAGGATCGTTAGGGCACTTGTCGTTGCAGTCCGCCGTTCCATCGCGATCTGTATCCGTATCAGCCACACCACATCCACACTGACCAGGTTTGGCCTTATTTGGATCTACTAAACACTGGTCGCTACAATCCGGTATGCCATCTTTATCCGTATCCGTATCAGCCGTTCCGCAGCCACAAAGTCCGGGCCTAGTCTTGTTAGGATCAGTTGTGCACTGATCATTACAATCCGGCGTACCATCGTTATCCGTATCCGTATCAGCCGTTCCGCAGCCGCAGATTCCAGGCTCCGCCTTGGCTGGATCGTCAGGACAGCTATCCCCAATTACAACAGCACGACCGGACCAGTCGCCCGCAGTATTACTCTCAGGCACCCCAATTATCACATCACCATAGCCATCTCCGTTAACGTCTCCCGCTCCAGCTAAACTAGAACCGAATCGGCTATCTATGCCCTCTCTCTCGACGATATAAAGGACCGCCCCATCTTTACCGGAGAAGATCCTAACCGACGCTTCCGGGCTATCACTACCAACAACTATATCATTGATACCATCGCCATTCATGTCACCCGCGCTGGCCAGAGCCGAACCGAAATATTCAAAACTACTACTACCATGCAATGTAGCTAGTATGCCAAACCCAGCCCCGGAGAATACAGTAACTCTACCTACATTTGCCTCTCCGTTGTGAGCAGCGCCAGTCGCGCCTACAGCGAAGTCCTTATATCCATCGCCGTTTAAATCTCCAAGCCCTGCAACTGATCTGCCGAACCTTTCGTAATCTTGCGAGCCGGTAGTGAAGTTTAAGACCTTGCCATCTTGTCCGGAAAAAACGGTTACGCTACCTAAGCTATCACCCTTGTCATCACTCTGAGTAGTTCCGGCGATAACATCATCGTATCCATCTTTGTTAAGGTCTCCGACACCAGCCACAGCCTCGCCAAGGTATTCATTCGTCTCACTCCCGTACTTAGTCCACAGCTCTTTGCCATCCTTGACCGAGAACACAATGACGGCGCCTGCATTAAGCGGGCCCCCATTGCTAGCTCCTGGCGCTCCAACAACGATCTCCTGAACTTGATCTTTGTTTAGGTCGCCTGCAGCGGCCACCGACAATCCAAGATACTCCGCCGATCTGCTCCCCACAAATTGACGCACTAATGTTCCGTCCTTGCCGGAGAAAACCCGAACTGCGCCGGCATCGGCTCCGTTGATATCAGAAAACGGTATCCCCACGACTAGATCGGGAACACCATCACCATCGACATCGCCTATTCCTGACACAGAAAAGCCAAGCCCGTCACCGATATCGTCACCCCAAAAGGTGTGTAGGACGCTCCCATCGCTACCCGAATATACCTTCGCACCGCCTGCATTTGCTTTACCCGAGGGGTTAGTAGCACCGCGTGCTCCTACCACAAAATCACTAAACCCGTCGCCATTTACATCGCCTATCCCAGCCACTGAATGGCCAAGCTGCTCACTTTCAGTTGTTCCACTTATTCGATGAATGACCTTAAAATTATTCTGCCCAAAAGCGGCGGTGATGTTACCGAAGCAGCCGATAGCTAGAATAACGAAAGCGCTCCGAGCGCCTGCCATAACCGAAATTTTTAGCGCCGAGCAGATAATTTCCAAAGCCCCGTTGAACATAATGACACACCATTTCTCGATAGACGACCTGCGGTAAAACCGCAAGCTTGTTCCCTGACAACTCCGAGGCAACACTGCACCAAAACAATCACTTAATCTCGCCTGTTCAGTACCCAACAAGTGCTGGTAGATGCTAACACGACTTATAAAACCTACTCAAATCGATTTCGACTCGAGTTAGATTTTACGTCACTGTTCGGAAAAAGTCCCCGACAGAAGAGTTGGCTCCTTTTAAGGGGCGGCTTTGCGGAGCAAAGCGGGGGTGAGTAGTTACCAATCTATTAGAACCGGTCTCAAAAATATCTTCTGCTGCGGTTGACGAGATGCGGGCTGCGACTTCGTTAAACTTAGCGCAAAATCCTTGAGTGTACCTATAGTGACGTGCAAAAGTCAGTGCTAGTAAAACTGGCAAGGCTTTTGCTGGACATCACTATAGGTTGTTGTTTTGATTCGCATCCGCGAATCGATAGCGTTCTCCAAAACTAGGGATTTCGCTACGGACTTTTGGAGAACGCTATAAGTGGATACATCCCCGGTTTTTTCGCTCGTTTTCCTCGTCTCGCCTCGCATCTCGTCAACCTCGCGACGAAGCTATTTTTGAGACCGGTTCTAGTCAATCCTCCCCTGCCTCTGTGCACTTCTAACCCTGCAGATCGATTATAATGGTTAAAAACGCCCGTACTAATCCATTAGATCTTGCAAATACCGGCAATGTAGCCCTATTGTTTTGGCCGGAGTTTTAGTAACGGTCACCGAAATCCCCCTAACGTGATTACCAAGAGTATTCTAAAGAACCTATGACTAAGCTGGCTTTGCATACTATCGCTGTAGCGCTAATTTTCAACTTAATCTCCCTAAGCGCGCAGGCGCAAACCTCCCTACACAAGTCAAACAAATACTTCTGCCTCGACCGAACGGTTGTTCTGTCCGGAAAAGGAGTTCAGAAACTCCAGGATCCCTCCAAACTCACCAAGCAGCAAAAAGCGCTACAAAAGGATCTACGCGCCCGACTAAAGAGGGCCAAAGGCAGAGCAAAGGCTAAAATTGCGGCAAGTATAAACGATACCAGGGAGATCCTCGCAAATATACCGAAATGCCTAAGGGGTGACTTCGACCCGGCAATTAACGTCGATCCCACTATGAGTCTGGGCTTTCAACACTCTTGCGCGATCAACCGAACCGGCGCCCTCAGATGTTGGGGCTATAATTTCAACGGTGAATTAGGTAATGGCATCGATACCACAGATAGAAACACTCCGAGCAGCGTCGCTGGAACTGCTAAATACATCGCTATCGCCGGAGGAGAGACCTTTACTTGCGCTGTGACGAGCGCTGGTGCCGCTCAATGCTGGGGCAGAAATGTCTTCGGTCAGTTAGGTGACGGCTCAAAGACCGATAGCAAGTCCCCCAAACAGGTCGTTGGTCTATCATCAGGAGTAACAGCCGTAGTAGCAGGGACTCGCCACGGATGCGCGCTACTCTCGACAGGAACCGTAAAGTGTTGGGGCGATAACTCAGACGGACAGCTGGGTAATGGAACGGGCGCAGCCTCAAGCACTCCCGTTGATGTAGTGGGATTATCAGGGGTGCAAAGCCTAGAGAGCGGTGCATACTACACCTGCGCTGTGCTACAGGGAGGCGCCGTTAAGTGCTGGGGCTACAACGCCTCAGGGCAGCTCGGAGATAATTCAAGACTGACACGCGGCACACCGACCGATGTCGTAGGACTCAGCTCCGGAGTAACGCGCGTCTCCGCTGGTCAAGGGCACACCTGTGCAGTTCTGACAAACGGCACCTTGATGTGTTGGGGCGCGGCTGGTTCTCACATGGGAGATTCCGCGGTCACCGACCGACTTATCCCGGCTCCGGTCACTACAGTTAGTGGAGTCACAGAGGTCGCTGTCGGTAATCAGTTTACCTGCGCTATTGTGGCTGGTGGTGCCGTGCAGTGTTGGGGCCTAGGAAATGACGGTCGGCTCGGCAATGGCCAGAGCTTCAGCAGCGTGACACCTGTGAGCGTAACTGGCATCAGCGCAGCCGGAACTCTACGAACAGGAGATGCACACGCCTGCGTTATCGTCGGTGGCAGCCAAGCGTATTGCTGGGGGTCTAACTCAAGAGGACAGATCGGAAGCGGTAGCTCCGCGCTGACATCCGAGTCGCCATCAGCAGTGGTCGGCTTTCCGCTAAGCTAGAGAGCTACCTGCGACTATAGTGACGGTATTGCCGCTCAAAAAGAGGTACTCTGCGATACTCTCTGATGACTTACCTGCATCGAGCAACAATATGCACTTAATCCTGTCTCAAGAAGCGCGCATAGCGCTCCAGCCGAAGCTCTTGCTCCAGTGCTTTCAAGTTCCTGCTAAGTTAAAAGCCTACTCAGCCATCACTGGTCCCACGCTTATCAGCAACTAGATAGTCTCTTTCTACAGCTAGAGTTTTTTTGTCTTCTACGGCGCAACTTGGCTGTTCCCTTGATCTTCATGGGCCAAGATCGCGCTCGCCCTGCTATTGCGAGTGATTTTTTTCACAAATCACTCGCTCAGGGTTTAATCACCTTGGGCGATCACTAATGGCTCCTCTATTTTTAGCGAATATTTGCTCTACTTTTTGCTGTAGTGCCTCGGCGGTGAACGGCTTTACTATGTATTGTGATACCCCAGCTTTTGCTGCCTGAATAATATTTTCTCGTTGTGCTTCAGCAGTGATCATTAAAAAAGGTATCTTTCCCATCGCGTCAGAGCCGCGTATGTAATTGAGAAACTCTAGGCCAGTCATATTGGGCATATTCCAATCTGAGATTATAAACTCAAATCGCTCTCCGTCCTGGATCTTTCTCACTGCATCTACAGCTCCAGCAGCTTCCGATATATTTTCAAAGCCAAGCGATACGAGAGTTTTACGCACAATCTGACGCATTGATGCAAAGTCATCCACAATCAAGATTCGCATCTTTTTGTCGACCTGATGTAAGTCTGGCATAAGCTACCTGCGTACCACTTCAGAAGACTTTTACAGTTGAGATTTTGGACCAGACGATACAGCAGTCCCGCCTCTTTGAAGAGTCGACTGGATACTAGGAAAACTTTAGCCCGGATATTTCATGAAACTGCGTCGTGAGAGCGCCGGGAATGGTGATTTTTCGGGCCCGAAGGGCGAATTCAAAAATCGATTTTTGGGGCTTCAATCGTATCGGGATACATTCCGGTCCGAAAATCGATTTTTGAACCGAAAAAACACCGTTATCGGCGATCGCAGTAGCAGGCTTCATGAAATTTCCGGGTTGGTAGTCTGTGATAATGCTCAGAAATACCACGGCTTTAAGAAAAAATGGTTTAGAACATTGAGTCTTCCGCCAAGTCTCGCTACTCGGAGTTAGTGGGTTTGCGACTTTTGATAGCTATCCGCAGGACATTAAGACTACGATAGTGACACACTATCCGATTCAATTATCGGACGTGGCGTCATGTGATTTTTAAACCAGTAGGTCGCTAGGTGCGCAACGTCATCAAGCGCACCCTGCTCTTCAAAGAGGTGCGTGGCTCCTGGAATAACTGCGAGCCGTTTTTCACAGGTTAGCTCAGCTAGAGTCTGCTGGTTAAGCGCTAAAACCTCGCGGTCTTCAGAGCCTACGATCAGCAGCGTTGCCGCACGCACCTCGGCTAATAGGGGCCCGGTAAGGTCGGTGCGACCACCACGACTAACCACAGCTCTGACACTCTGATTCGATACCGCTGCCGTTCGCAGTGCAGCTGCTGCGCCAGTGCTTGCTCCAAAAATACCTATCGGCAGGTAGCGTAACTGTGCGTGTTCACGAATCCAATGAACGGCCTCGACTAACCTGGTAGTAAGTAGCGCTATATCAAAACGTTTACTAATCACGTACTGCTCATCTTCGGTAAGAAGGTCGAGCAGCACCGTGGAGAATCCGTGTTCTTCTAGCACGCTGGCTACGAACTGATTACGCGGACTGTGGCGGCTGCTACCGCTACCGTGCGCAAAGAGGATCACCCCTACTCTCTCACGAGACTCAGCAATTAAAGATGCGTTACCTACCTCACCGTATAGCTCAGTACCGGCAGCGCGAATCACCATCGGCACTGAGCGTCGTAACTGTTGGGCATGAGATGATATAGTCATGGCGCTGACTCCACAGGTTGCTTATGGAGTTAGACTACGTTACTACCCAGCTAAGGGCTTATGACACGGCGCACTCGCCAGCTCTACACACAAACTGCCTAATTATCCTAACAAACTCCTCTCTTTCAGTAAGCTGCGGATGGTGGGCGCTTTTCTCAAATATATGACATCGACTATCCGGCACTAGCGATGCAAAGTACTGGTGCGCCTCTGGTGTTGCTTCGTCGAAGCGACCACAGACAAACAACGAACGGGACGCTATCAGCGGCAGGCGAGTGCTCATTGAATAGTCTTTAACCACACCTGTGACAACACACTCCGTTTGGCCCCACACTATTTGGTAGGTTTTAAAATCTGACTCCTCTTCGGATCTGCGGATACTTGCTGGTGGATCATCGCAGCCGTAGATATGCCGTTTTGCGTAAAGTCTATAGGCATCTATGAATGCTGGCGAGTTGAGCGCACCAGATCGTAGCCCCTCTCGCAGAATCATTCTTGGCATCATTGGCATCTGTCCGATCAATCGCTCAGCATCTTCCATCCAACGAGGGATATCGATCGAAACACCGGCAAATACTATGCTCTCAACTCGCTCTGGATATTGTAGCGCGTACTCTCCCGCTATCAGCCCTCCAAATGAGTGCCCCAGCAGGTGCATCTTAGGTACGCTTAGGTGCTCTCGGAGCGCTTCAAGTTCGGCTACAAAACCAGCTACCGAAAAATCCAGTCTTTCAGCACAACGGGTGCGGCTACGCCCGCATCCGGCCTGGTCGTAGCACACCACCGCAAGGTCATTTGACAGCTCAAAGAGTGGTTCAAGGCAGTAACTGGTGAATCCTGGACCGCCATGTATACACACCAGGGGCACACTCGAATGGCTAACACCAGCTCCTCGTTGCTGCTGATAAAATAGCTCCCCGGCTATCGAAGGAACAAACCCTGACTGCTCAAACCCTGATTGTTTCACTTTTAATTATGCCCCTTAGAAAGCCCTTAGAGTTCAGGCATCGCCTTGATATTTTTGCGCATCCTAAGAAGGAGATGCGCGATCCCTCATGACGGCCTAGCTTTCTAGTGGTAACATTTAACCTAAGTAAAGAGAAAGTCCTCTAATAACCTAACGTACGAACTACAACCAGAATTAATGAATTTTACCATAGGATTTCATGGCGCCCATAACCAAAGACCTTCACCTTACCACCGAGTTTCTCGTTTTACTCCGGGCCGGCTTTTACGGTCAGATTATCTTTGAGGGCACCCTGGCTTCCCTAAACTCTACGTTTGCTCCTAACAATTACCTCAACGTTGCGCACCGTGCATTTGATAAGATCGATGCCTGGATGAAGGACCTAGTCTCTGAGCTACCGATCTTTTCTACCACCTGGGAAACTCCGGAAACATTTGATGCTATTTCCGCCATGAATTTTATGCGTGATTTACGCAAGGATTTTGTTTTCATTATTCCTCACGTAGAAGCGGCGCTTCAGGTTGAAAACCTCTCTCAGGATCGCGAGGCTGTAAAGCTCTTAGTTGCCAGTCTCGTGCGGTCTGCTGCGACCCGCAATGCATATATTGAGACCCTTTCTACTGTGTACTCTGTACTAAAAGCTAACGATCTTGCGCAGCAGGTGTCTTACGAAGTTGAGCCAACCAGAGAATATCTGCGGGTTACCAGAATCATCCAGGAGCGTTTCTCAACAACTGCAGCCTATGACTCTCAGCTTTGCGAGCAGCTGCGTGTAGAGGCGCTTTTAACACCGGGCGACTTTCGCGCCCTGGCGCACGATACAAATGTTATGCTCAACGTATTTGCCAAAGAGTTCACATTTCAACTCGCTGATTTTGCGCCGGGCGAAGCCGACGACTGGATCGCGCAGCGCATCCCGGCAGTTGCAGCTGGCTATTGGCGTGCCTACGGATTCTCTCCTCAGGAGTTTATAGACTGGAAAGCCCAAGGGATAACAGGTGCACCGCTGGCTGCTAACTGGACCCGCGCCGGGTTCTCGGCAGCTGAAGCGATTGAATGGATTCGAGAGGGGATTCCGCCAATGCTCGCTGTGCCTTGGCGGGCCGAAGGCTTTGATGCCAAACGCTCGGCGACACTGATCTCCCGCGGGGTAACCGACCCAACCAGGGCCCCACACGGCGATAGCGCTGAAAATAACGACCAGCAAGATGGCGAGGATGACGACGGGTACCGTTAGCGGCAAGGGGGATAATAAAAAGGCCTCTTATCTCTGCACTCGTTTTCTCTTTGTTTAATCCCACCTATTAGTCGCACCACCAATCCAACTTTTTATGTTTCTCTGCTCTCATTTATCAAGTTGAGACCGCCGGGAAACCCCCGTCCATGGGGTTTTCCCGGCTCGCTCCAAGCTTAATCGCGCGCAAACCGGCGCACGATTGCGCGTCGCTCCAGGCACTTGCGTGCCTGTGGTCGCCATCCGGGCGACCGAGATCCCTCCGAGTCAACCTCTTTACAGAGGTTTCCCGGAGGTCTCTCTTTTACCTAAAATCGAGCTTAAGTCGTTTTTAGGTTGAAACTCAGAACCGCGGTCCCCGCTTCTCTCGCACGGCAGCAATACCTTCGGCAAACTCGGCACTGTTGTAATTTATACTTTGCATCTCTGCCTCGTGTTCGAGAGCAGATTGTAGTCCCGTGAGGTCTCCACGCATAGTTTGTAAAAGTTGTCGCTGCGCAATTGGACCGCATGCCAATAGCTCGTTAGCGATGCTTAAAGCATCACTCATCAAATCGTCCGGTGCCGATAGCTTGGATACTAAACCGAGTCTAAAACCATCCTCCGCAGAGATAATTCGCCCAGTGATAAGCAGCTCAGTAGCAACGCTTCTGCCAACTATGCGCGGCACAAAAAAAGTCCCGCCCATACCTGGGTGAAGACCAAGCTTTAGAAAAGTAAATCCAAGTTTGGTTGTTGTAGCTGCGATGCGAATGTCAGCGGCGCAGGCGAGGCACAAACCAGCTCCTACAGCGGCGCCATGAAGAACAGCTATTACCGGGACTTCTAAGCTAAGAATCGATAGAAATGAGTTATAAAAAGACATCATACCAGCACGATTCTCTTCGCGACTCTTTGAGCGCTTAGCTTCTAGCATCTCTAAGTGCCCCCCTGCAGAAAATGAACGTCCAGCGCCAGTAAGCAGTACTAGCTTAGCGGTAGCAGAGGCTTTAAGCTGAGAGACAGCGGCAGAAAACTCGCGAGCCATCTCCTCGCTCATAGCGTTAAGGTTCGCTGCATCGTTGAGAGTAACTGTGGCGATCCCTTTGGAATCTACTGAGTGAGTAACTAGCGGCATCTCAAGAGCTCCTGACAGTTTAGCGGGATATTTTCAGGAATAGCGGCACTTGCAGTATCCACTGAAACGTCACCATTGATAAAGATTTGCACGTGCCGCCAAGTGCCGCAAGACGGCAGCTATAGACGACTGGCCACCAGGAAGAGTGGCTCACTTTACACCGCACAGACGTTATAATACGGTGGTCAAGTGCGAACGGAAAATCCACACGCATGCGACAACTCCGTAAATTTTTGCGAACAATCCCTGTCTGGCTTTAGAATGATAACTTCGCTTGCTGACTTTATTACGCTACTTCGAGCTGAGCACGAGATCATCGAGGTCGCAGCGCCGGTAGACCCATACCTAGAACTAGCTGAATTACATCGTCGGGTCATAGAGCAGGGTGGTCCAGCGCTACTTTTTACCAATGTGAAGGGTTCTTCATTTCCAGTTGTTACAAACCTGTTCGGCACAACACGTCGCGTTGATCTTGCCTTTGGGCCGCGGCCAGAGCGGCTAATACGGGATATAGCTTCATTTCCTCACACTATGATGCCGCCAACTGCGTCTAATCTCTGGTCACACCGAGAGACTCTAACAGCCCTGGCAAGAGTTGGATTGCGTCGCCGTAGTAACTCCGGAGAGCTGCTCTTTGATGATCCCCCACGATTATCACGGTTGCCGCTGCTCACCACCTGGCCACTTGACGGCGGACCATTTATTACGTTGCCGTTGGTTTATACGGAGCACCCGGCAACAGGTGTTCACAATTTAGGCATGTATCGCATTCAACGCTACGATGATGCGACCACCGGCCTGCACTGCCAGATCGGTAAAGGTGGAGGATTTCATCTTTTAGCGGCGAAAGAGATGGGTAAAAAGCTGCCTGTGCAGATATCAGTAGGAGGTCCCCCGGCGTTGATTCTGGCGGCTATAGCGCCTCTACCTGAGCATGTTCCGGAGCTTCTTTTTGCCTCTTTTGTCATGGGTGGCAAGCTCCCTCTAGTAGACAATCCTTACGGCCCACTTCCACTGATTGAGACCGCCGAATTTACCCTGATCGGTGAAGTAGACCCGAACGAGATGCGCCCTGAGGGGCCCTTCGGAGACCACTACGGATACTACTCTCTGCAACACGATTACCCCGTGTTTCGGTGTCGAGCTGTGGCGCGGCGTCCCAACGCTGTATATCCGGCAACGGTAGTTGGCAAGCCACGCCAAGAGGATTTCTATATTGGTGAATACTTACAAAGGCTGCTTGCGCCAGTTTTCCCGCTAGTCATGCCACAGGTCCGAGACCTTTGGTCGTATGGAGAGACAGGATTTCATTCGCTCGCAGCGGCAGTGGTTCAGGAGCGCTATGCACGTGAGAATTTACAGTCAGCATTTCGTATTCTTGGAGAGGGACAGTTAGCGTTGACGAAGTTTCTTTTGCTCACTGATACCCCGATGGACCTTACCCGGTTTTCTGGCGTGCTGGAGCACATCCTAGCCCGGGTCGACCTAGAGCGAGATTTATACGTATTCTCTAACACCTCTATGGACACACTGGACTATGCCGGGCCAAAGATTAATCATGGTAGTAAGGGGCTTCTTTTAGGATGTGGAGAGCCGAAGAGAGACTTACCACGCAGCTTCTCGGGAGAGCTGCCTCGAGGATTACGTGATGTTCGACCCTTCTGCGGTGGATGCCTAGTGGTATCGGGCATGACATACGATGACGAGCCAAAGGCCGCAGCTCGCATAGCGCAGCATCAGCCGTTTTCCGAGTGGCCACTTGTGGTACTTGTTGATGATGCAGCCAGAGCAACAAGGAGTCAGAGTGACTTTCTTTGGAATACCTTCACCAGATTTGAACCAGCGGCTGATATCTATGCTGCAGGGGTAGCAATTAAGAGGCATCACATGTGTTACTCAGCGCCTATTGTTATCGATGCTCGGATGAAACCTTGGTATCCTAGCGAAGTTGAGTGTGATCCTAAAACGCAAACTCTTGTAGATCGGCGCTGGCGCGAGTACTTTGCTGCGTCTGGTGCTCGATGAAAATCGAGTGCTAGCCAATCTATAGCAACGTGCAAAAGTCCGTGCCAGTAAAACTGGCAAGGCTTTTGCTGGACATCACTATAGGTTGTTGTTTTGATTCGCATCCGCGAATCGATAGCGTTCTCCAAAACTCGGGATTTCGCTACGGACTTTTGGAGAACGCTATAG
>JBKCMS010000190.1:0-4831 GCA_046300175.1 Pseudomonadota bacterium
TGCCCACGCCTTGAATCGAACAAGGGACCTCAGAATTATGAGTTCTGCGCTCTAACCAGCTGAGCTACGTGGGCGTAACTTACTAAGGGTGCCAAATCCTAGCAGAAAAATCAAGGGTGCTGCCCCCCCCTCTAGCGGCAACTGTCTGTGATTATAGGTTTTTTCTCGGGGGGTGGTACACTTGCGATAGTTTTTGCTGCTGTCGGGGTCTTGCAAGCATCTTAGTTCGTATGTCCAAGGATAAGACTATCGATGTAGATGGGCCACGGGTGGCTGCTCAGATTCTTAGTCACCTGCCGCGCGATACTCGCACGCGATTGGTGGAGTCTATCCGTGTTCTCAATCCACAATCCGCGGTAAAAATAGAGTCCATTATCATCAAGGCTCTCTCCCCTAGGGCTCCACGTTCGTCTTCTCCGCAACGTGAATCGCACGAGCCGACTGGTAGCACTAACTCAACGCCGATTAGTACGATCACTCAAATTTCTGATACCAGGCTTCAAGAGAAGTTGCGAGAGGTGCCTGCTCGAGACCTGGCAGTATCGCTCAAGAACGCGCCACGTGAGGCGCAGGAAAAGGTGCTTTCCAACATATCCTCAACTAAGCAACACGCGGTTCTTGATGAACTACAGCAACTGCCGCCAATGAGGGTCTCTGATGTAGAGGCAGCTCAGGCTCGCTTGCTAAAGAGTGTTGAAGATGTGTACGCAGATGATGCCCCTGCTCCGCCCCCGCCGACTCGACGTTTACGATCGAGGCTGGCATAGGGTAGGTTTACACTATGCAAAGGGGGATAGAGCAACCTAATCTCAGGAACGCGGGAGAGCCAGCACAGGATCAGCAACCTACAACTCCTGTCTCTAGTGTTTCATCTCCTGCTCCCTCTCAATCCGTAAATCCGCTGTGCACAACACCGATAACTCCTGCAGGGAGACTGGAGGCGATCAATGAGTTCCTCCGCCATGTGGCAGCCACGCCAGATGGCCTAGCTGAATCACAAGCGATCACCCAGGAACTAATCGGTGCTGCGATGGAGAAATTCCTCTTATTGCGTGAGGGACGACACTGGGATTTAGGAATGTCGCCCGAGACAGAGGCGCACATCAGGAAATACTACCCTGATGTCGACTCTTTCATGGCACACCAAAAACATCTTGCTTTTCCCCGGCACGTGACTCGCTATGGTGAGTTACTCCCATCTCAAGACATTACTCCCCTGCCGTCTTTTTCTCTGGCTGTACTTCGTCACATCGCATCGGACGCCGTAGAGGCGATTGACCTCACACCTTTTGAGCTGCCTGCTGTTCACTGTGGAGAGGCTGGGCTGTATTCGGTTATCTCTTTCGGAGCGGAACTCGGAATCCTCAACCGTCTGCACGCGCTTGTGGCACCTACGACTCGTTTACTTACTCTGATCCATGACGGGGCTCACCATCTTCTATTCTCGTTAGCCTATGATCAAGCAAGGAGCCCGCAGTGGCTCAAGAATACCCTTGTCGAGCCTCCCAAGCGGCTGTGGGGAGTCGGCGAGGTGCTAAAAAACAATCACGCGACGCTCTATGGGGAGGTTTTAGCGAACTACATTGCGCGTGAAGGCGATGCCGCCGCTGCGATACGGGACACCCAGCGCACCTACCCTAGGCAGTGGTATAACCAGTTCGTCGGTCGCTTTCCGTGCGTGAAGAAGCTTTCGCCCGAAAAGGTGATAATTGGGCTGCAGCAGCTCACGGAGCTCTATCCAGGGTCGACCTGGGTCGATCTACAAAATATGGAGCGGCAGGGAGGAGAGATCTCTCGGCTCCTGTCGTAGTGCGTCACACCGACTTTATATCTTCCTGGTACTGAGGGGTCATCAGCTAGTCTGTATTTTTCACGAAGCTCGCTGTGCTCGCCGTGAAAAATGGGCGGAAACAGGCCATCCCTGGCCTGTTTCCTTATCGCCTACAGTTTGTGTGGGACCCATAGTGCCCACACAAACTGAAGGGTCCAATCTCCTTCGCTGCGCTTTGAGAATTTGCAAGGGCATCCATGCACTTGATAACCCGAACAATGTACTCTCGTGCAATGTTCGGACTAGGGTCTTTGCTGTTCAATTATCGAGCTTCTATCTATTTCTATGCGGAGCTCTCTTTGCGGCTCCAAAGAGCTTCTGCTGAACCCACGCGTGGTATTTCCCATTAGAGTTGCCGCTATTGTCGTAGTGCTTTAGCGCGTCATCGCCTCGGTGCTCGTAGTACCCCCACAGAGTTTGACGGATGCGGTACGGTACACACGGGACAAGATACATCTCCTGCACGAGGTACTGCCCCTCACCCTGGTTTGGTCCGTAGGGATAGAGCTGCACTCCTACTCCATACACCTCTCCCTCATCAAGCGGTAATAGGTCCTCTGGTAAGAAGAGTTTGTCACTCAAGATAGTGTTGCCTCGCTCCTCTTTGTTGATAACTACCGTGTTGGTTTTTGGGATGGAGCACCGTCCAGGGGGTCGCCACGGTGTGGCTGTCGGTAGTGGTGTCTCAGTTGGCAACACCTGCGGCGTTGGTGTGGGCTCCAGCACTACCTTCTCCGGACTAGGAAACGGCACCCCTTCTTTACCGGTGATGACACGGATTTTAATCCGCGAGAGCGGATCCTGGTCTGACTGGTTGCTATCTGGAGATGCTGCTGGATCAGGCAAGACATCAGCCGGAAGCCCCATATCCGCGCGCATCTTTTTGACTACCTCGGCGTACTCTGCCAGCAGCGCTTGATTCTCTTTCTCCCCGGGCAGCGCTTGAATTTGCTGTGCTTCGCTCAAAGCTTCTGGTTGTGGGGTTTCTGCTACTGCGCATGCTGCGTGAAATAAGAGCACGTGCGTCACTGCCAAAAGTAACTTTAATGTAGTTGCGGGTGGCATATCGTCATCCATGGCAAACGTAATCCTGTAGCGATCGCACGAACCTCTCTAGCATATCAAAACTCAGACAGCTTCCCCTCTCGCTCAACATCTTGGCCGACCTGCATTCCGGCAGGGATCTCAAACTTACTCGCTTGGTTAAAAAACAACTCCGGCTCCATGTATCCTTCAATTAAGTAGGCGCTCCTTTGTGCACCTGACTCAGGGGTCATAATGCCCCATGCCGGTGATTGGCTTGCCGGCAATTTGTCGGGGAGTTTCGGCAGTGCACTTATCAATATACCGGCGTTGGTGAGCTCCTCGGTCTGCTTTGCAGCGACGTTGCGATAATCGCCGATGTGCATCAATGCATGAATGTGGATCTTTCGTTGGCGTTGCAATGCGAGCACCTTGCTGACTACTTGATCGAAGTGCTCTTTATTCGAAGAGCTAACGTAGACGATCGCTTGAATCTTCTGTTTGATCGGCATGACTGCCGCGAGTGGTTGAGGCCCTGTTGCTTGCTGGGAATTACTCTCGGCACTTTGCGAAGATGTTGCTGATTGCTGTTGGCTCTCACCTTGCACGTAGTTCTTTGGAAAGAACTCTTGAGCTTCGATAGAGCGTACCGACACCACACTCGCCACGACACACCAGAGTATAAGTGCAACACCCGCACAAGATTTGAGCTGTTTCATATCGCGTTCTTCAAAAGTCCGTAGCGAAATCCAGGCCTTTGGAGAACGCTATCGATTCGCGGAGGCGAATCAAAACAACAACCTATAGCGATTTACGGCAAAAGCCTTGCCAGTTTTACTGGCACGGACTTTTGCACATCGCTATAGCGTTATGATCGCAGAGTTTTCCGCTCTACGCACGGACTTTTAGTGAACTATATACGCCCGTAAAGCCACCCTTACGGGCCCCTTGGCACGTGAGCGCGTGGACTACCGAAGTTCTCTTCGCCGCAGTGGGTCTCTAAGTTTATCGATAATGCTCCATGCGGAGATAGAGGGCGCCACCGCGAGTACCCGGCGGGACACGTGGCGAAGATACGGAATGCAACACCATAGGTATGCGCGTCTTTATCGAGGCCCCGATCGTCGATTTTTCTTGGATCCTCTTTCGGATTCTTTGCCCAATCGTCCATCGCGCGATCAAACTGCTTGCGCTCGCCATTCACATTCACTATCGGCTTCTGGGTGAAGCTCTTGTGCGTGTAGTCACTCAGGAAGAGCTGATCGGAGTTACCAGTTTTACCCGTGAGTTCACTCTGGTTATAGTTCTCACCACTCACTCCGCGACACGGCTGTAACAACTCGTTGGTCGCACCCCCTTTAAATGAATTACCCCAGAAGGTCTGATACCCGGGTGCTGCTGTCATCGAATACGGCTGCGGCTCAAACCGTTTGTACATCGAGAGCGTAGAGCCAGGAACGATTCCTGGCTGCTGCCACTTTTGAGGAAACAACCCGCCAGCGATGAGAAATCCAAGCATATGGTCTGCTATCGCAGTCCTGCGCTCTATCGGCACTTGTCGATAGAGAGACACCGGCACCATGCCTCCGTTGAGCTCGCTCTCAAGACATGTGTAGCCTGCCTCAGCTGCGGTTACAGGCCGCTGTCCCTTACTGCCTTTTCGGACCACTTCATCGATGCCCGAAGCCCGCATATCCTCGTGGGAGCTGTGCATGAGCTGGCAATAGAGGGGATTTTCTTGCCACTTCGCCATACCTTTAGCGAAATTTGTGTCGGTCTGGTCAACGTTCCGAAGGCTGCTGTTTCCAGTCTTGGTCATCAGCTCTACACCTTCCTGGCAGTAGTTCGCCCAGAGCGGTATCTTGGCGAGCTCTTCCGGACTACGTCCTCCATAGCCACGTAGCTGGAGTAGATCTCGCTTGGGTCGATCGTCCATCAACTTGTGGAACTGCTCATCGCGCATACAAAAGTGTCTCG
>JBKCMS010000191.1:0-24166 GCA_046300175.1 Pseudomonadota bacterium
ATATAGCGTTATCCAAAAGTCTCTAGCGAAATCCCGGCTTTCGGATCACGCTACTGATTCGTAGATACGAATCAAAACAACAACCTATATTAATGTGCGGCAAAAGCCTTGCTAGTTTCACTGGCACGGACTTTTGCACATCACTACAGCGGTTTCTACCCTATAAATCGGCCTATGTCGAATGATGGCGAGTGTTGGCAGATGACATGACAGGACCGCTCAGACGTGGCAGAATATACCTACTGTTACCCCAACCTTTACACATAAGGTGGGGTGTTTGGAGAGGATCTTAAAAGCCATGAGTGACACTACCCCAAGAAAAGTTATCTGCTCGAAGTTTAAAAAAGAGATGCCGGGTCTGGAAAAGCCGCCTTTTGGAGGTGACGTGGGCAAGCTGATTTTTGAGCGTGTATCGGCAGAGGCCTGGGCGCAGTGGAGTAAGGACATGCAGATTAAGGTCCTAAACGAGTATCGGCTCAATATGGCAGATCCGCGCGATTATAAGGTGCTAGTAGACCAGATGATGCGGTTCCTTGGTCTAGAGGAGGGTAATGTTGCTGAAGTAGAGAACGCTCAACGGGGTCGCAATTCATGAAGATCGGCATCGTCGGAGTAGGGAATCTAGGCGGTGCTCTAGCTGAGTTACTGCTAGCTGCAGGTTTCTGTCGCGACGATATGGTTCTTGTAACACGCGAGTCTGAGCGCTCGGTAGCGCGCTGCGCACGCCTAGGCTTAGAGCCTCAGAAGTTTGATTTGCTGCGAAACCTCGATGTGCTAGTGGTGACGGTGAAACCCCAGGACGCAGCGGCAGTTTGCGAGCAGTTGCGGCCAGTGCTCGCTCAGGATGCTGTTGTGCTGTCGATGATGGCCGGAGTTCGATGTGAGGTAGTAAAGGAATTAACTGGCCACGCTGCTGTGGCACGCGCCATGCCCAATTTAGGAGCCGTCGTCGGAGAGAGTGCCACTGCGTACTACGTCCCTAATGAGTGCACTGCTGCTCAGGCTGCACTTGTGGAGCGAGTCGTGAAAGTGTGCGGCAGGATTTACAGGGTAGACCAAGAGGAGCTGCTCGATTTAGCCACAGCGGTAGCTGGCTCTGGGCCAGCGTACCTTTGCTGGTTAGGAGAACAGATTGAGCACGTAGCTGTAGCCGAGGGATTCTCGCCTAATGAAGCGCACTCGATCGTACTGCAAACGTTTAAAGGAGCGGTAGCCTACCTGGAGCACGGCGGGGAGAGCTTCTCAGAGATGCGTGCCCGAGTAACCTCGCCGCATGGCACCACGGCAGCGGCACTTGAGGTTTTATCCAAATCTCAGGCGGATGAGGCTTTTCGTGGCGCGGTCCGCGCAGCACTGGAGAGGTCCCGCTCGCTTGGACGACATTAGCGGTGGTAAACAAACCCTGCGCGAGTGATTTTTTTTCAAAAATGACTGAGGCTGGGTGGCGTGTCTTCTACGGCGAGCCACGGCCTTTTGCTTATGGCTCTCCGGGGCTTTTGGTAACACTCTGATAATCCGGCTGTTTTTAGCGCCGATACTTTGTTCTCAAGAATTTTTCCGGGTGCTCCGAATACATCTTTAGGTGGCGGTGGTGGTTGTTTTCGCCCCTAAGAATCAGTGCTAATCCACTGATTCGCCAACACCTTCTAGGGTGTTGAGTCCCTGATCGTGCAAGCGGTAAGGGCTGGCCCATTCACGTATTCGATGAATGACTAAAGAGATAAGAGGACGCAGCGCACCTATGTACGGCAAAAATGCACAGTACGGTAAAAACGCACACGACACCTACCAAGCAGTTCAGATTACAACCACGGATCGCGCCTGTCTGCTTCTGATGATGTACGAAGGTGCCATCAAATTCCTAAAGCAATCAAAAGCAGGTATAGAAGAGAAGGATATCGTAAAATTCTGTAAGTATCTTGGTAAGGGCCAAGCGATCATAGCCGAGCTAATGAACACGCTCGATTTTAAGCAGGGAGGAACGATCGCTCGCGACCTCGACCGGCTGTATGATTTTATGTTGTTTTACCTAAGCGAAGCAAATCTTTATCGAGATGGAGAGCGTGTAGGCCGAGTGATTAAATTACTCGATAACATCTACTCAGCATTCAAAGAGGTGATCGAATCCGGTAAGCACCTAGCTCCAGCAACTCCTGAAGAGCAGGATGCACGGATGGGAGAAGCCCTTAAGCGTGTTCAGCTAAGCTTATAGCCTCCTGAAAACCTAAATTCAGGTAGATAGGCCTCCTGGTCAAGCTCTACTTTCCGATACCTTTCGGCGTCAGGTTGCATCATTACTCAAGTACCGCCAGGGCTTTGGCTCCCAGCAGTTATGAAGGGTTTTCTGGGCTGTTTCCGATGCCCGATTCTTCTGGCGCAACCATAGGATTTTTCGATGAAGCCACTTTCGCAACTCGCTACAACTATGCGCGATGATTGGGATCGCCGTGTACAGCACGACTATCGGTTCTGGATTTCAAATGAGATATCCCGTGACTCGCTTATCTGGGAGGAGGGAGAGCGAGATTTCGAGCAGATCGTCTGGGGAGTCACTGTAGGTCCTGATTGCTCTGCACTCGAAATAGGATGCGGAGTGGGTCGCATGCTTCCAGCAGCAGCTCGCCGATTCAAGTCGGTTATTGGGGTAGATGTCTCGCCGCGAGCAATCGCCAAGGCTCAAGAGCTACAACGTGCCGCTGCCCTCGACACCACACCAGCAAATCTGATGACTACCTCCGGCATCGACCTAGGTCAGATCGAAACGGGTAGTATTGATTTTGTATGGAGTTTTGCGGCGCTACCCCACATGCCGACTCGCGTGTTTGCCGCCTATCTCTGCGAGATCCGCCGCGTGCTAAGAGCAGGGGGTATAGCGCGCCTGCAGGTTTTTGTTGGATTGCAAGAAAGCCCTACAGAAAACGATACGCTGCGCGTACGAGCCTACAAAGAGGGCACGTTGAAGAGCGCTGCAGAAAAAGCTGGACTGCGCCTTACTGGGTTCTCGCCAGTTACTATGCCCCTACAGGAGCTACTAGAAGAACTATATCTTCAGCCAGTAGTGATTACACTTGAAGTGGGCGAGCAGGCAGCTGCCAGCAGTGGGGAGGTGGCTCAGGTGCTGTCTCAAGATGGGATTGAAGCAGAAAGTGGTAGTGCACCATGCACCGATTTCGAAGCATGGATAGCCCTTCACTACGCCGACCGGCTATACCAAGATGGAGATTTTGATCGCGCGCGCTCCGCTTTGGAGTACGTCACTAAGCACTGTGCCATGGCCGAGTGTGATGTTCGAGATGCTCTTGATCGACTGTCAAAAGTGACAGCCTCAAAGCAGATGGCGGCCGATGTAGAAGCCTCAATTCGTGATGGTCGCTTTTACGAAGAAAACAGTGCAGTGCTGCAACGTCGCTTTCCGCAAGTCTGGGCGCGACTGCAAGAGACTATAAATTCAGATAAGCAGGTAGTCGAAGTTGAGGTAAAGGTAAGCCTCGATGGGCCGGTAGTATGGGCTGGCCAAACCTGCCTTGACCACCCTGATAAGCCCGTATTGGCCGGTAGTGCTTGGGCAAAGAGAACTCTTAATGATAGTCGGATAGCCCAGAGCCCGCACCTGATAGTCGTCGGATTTGGCTGCGGGTATCACTTAGAGAGCCTACTTGAAGCTTACAAAGGAGCCGTTTCATGCATAGAAACAAGTATTGAAGTGTTGAGGCGATCTCTTGAGGTTCGCGATCTGCGATCTTTGCTTGAGCGACTATCGTTTCTCGGTCTTTCCGAAGCCGATGTACCGTCATCTCTCGAATCCAATGCGGAGATAGTAGTCAGACCTCAATCACTAGTGCTCTCAGAGAATAGTGTACACGGGGTAACTAAGACATTTAATAGTCGCCGGGGACGTTCCTCGCTCAATCCACGAATAGCAGTGCTCGGCCCGTTGCAGGGCGGTACGTTACCTATAACTCACTACACGACAGCGGCTCTTAAAAAGCTTGGCCAACGTGTTCGTTGTATTGATGTGAGTGAATTTAATCGTGGATTCGAAGCGATCGGCTCATTGATGCATAGCGATATCCGTCAGAATATCTGTCGGCAGACATACGTGGAGACGATCTCATCGATTCTCCTTGAGTCATTCACCGAGAAGCCTATCGACATCTTGATCTGCATGGCTCAAGCGCCGATATCAATTCGCGCTCTAACAGAGCTGCGTCGTAAAGGGGTTATAACTGTTTTGTGGTTTGTTGAAGATTATCTGCGCTTTACTTATTGGAAGGATATCGCTAAGTGCTTCGACTACGTGTTTACAATCCAAAAGGGTCAGTGCATCGAAGCGATACGCAGAGCCGGAGCGACTCACGTACATTACCTACCAACAGCTTGCGACCCTAATGTTCATCTCCCGATGACCCTTTCACCAGAAGAGCGGCAGCGATGGGGATCGCCCGTCTCCTTTGTCGGCGCTGGGTATCACAATCGGAGACAGACCTTTGCTGGCTTTACGCACCTACCATTTAAGATATGGGGAACAGAATGGCCTGCGGCGAAGCCCTTTGATCGTCTCGTCCAGGAAGCCGGTCGCCGACTAGCACCCGAGGAGTATATTAAAATTTTTAATAGTACTGATATTAATCTAAATCTGCACTCAAGTAATGAGCGCGACGGTGTTGATCCTACCGGAGATTTTCTGAATCCGCGTACTTTTGAGCTAGCGGCGTGCGGTGCGTTCCAACTCGTTGATCATCGATCTTTGCTTGCTGAATGTTTTGAGCCAGGTACGGAGATAGCAATTTTTTCATCAGCTCAAGATCTAAAAGATAAAGTGGCCTACTATCTCGAGCGCCCAGACGAGCGAGCTGCTATTGCTCGTAGGTCAAGAGAGCGCGTTCTCCGTGAGCACACATACGACAAAAGGCTTGAAGAGATGCTTTCAACGATCTACGCCAGCTCATACCAAAAGCTCCGGCAACGAGAGCATGAGAGTCCATGGGCTGAGATGATAAGAAGAGCGGAGTTTGATCCTGAGCTGCGTAAACGGTGTGAACAAGCAAGTGCGCGTGGAGAGGAGCCGATGCTCGATGGATTGATAGCAGATATCACAACAGGTGAGGGGCAGCTCACTGAGACTGAACAGAAGCTGCTATTTCTGTTTCACGTCAGAAAGCAGATCGTTCGTATGGAGCATGAGGGAGCAGGAGTAAGGAACTAGAGCATGAAGAAGCGTTATCCCCATAAAAATAAAGTTCTACTGGTGAATATCACCCGTTTAGGTGACATGTTGCAGGCAACTCCAACGATCGCGGGTATTAAGCGCGAGAATCCTGATTGTCACACAACGGTAGTAGTCGAAAAGCAGTTTAGTGATATATGCCGCATCCTGCCGAATATCGATGAGGTAGTAAGTATTGATCTTGCTTATACCTGTCGCTCAATCGCTGCTGAGCAGACGGGGATAATCGACGCATATCAGTACGTCTCGGAGTTCGTCGATAAGCTGCGCCATGAAAACTTCGACTACTGCCTTAACATGTCATCATCTGCCTATACGGCTCTACTGCTACGTTTGCTCAAGATACCTCGAACTGGTGGGTGGACTGCGGATGAAGAAGGCTACCGGGTGATTGAGTCTGATTGGGCAAGGCTTTTCGCAACATCGGTTCACTATCAGAACCGTCAGTATAACTCGCTTAATCTAGTCGATGTATTTCGCTGCTCAGCGGATGTAGAGGATCACCCGCAGAAGTTGCTTGTAAACATAGAATCAGATGCACAGCATTACGTGGAAGATATGATTCGCAATGCTGGATTCACCAACTTTGGTCCGCTCATAGCGGTACAAGCAGGTGCAAGTCAGGCAAAGCGGCAGTGGTCTCCTGCGCTGTTCATAGAGATGGTAAAGATACTCGATCGGCAGTATAACGCGCGAATCATTCTAACCGGCTCACCTAAGGAGCTATCGATCGTCCAACCAATTCTCGATGGCTGCAACTCGCCGAATGTTTTCTCAGCCGTAGGTAAAACATCGATTCCGCAGCTGGCGGCACTTCTCAAGCAGTGCAAAGTGCTTGTAACGGGTGACACTGGGCCAATGCATATCTCTGTTGCAGCTGGAACTCCTGTAGTTGCCATGTTCCTGGCATCGGCTTACGGCTTTGAGACAGGGCCCTACAGTGCCGGCAATATCGTCTTACAGCCGGTAATTGGCTGTGGACCGTGTAATCCCAATAAGCCGTGCAGCAGGCCGGACTGCCACGATATGATTTCGCCACGCTTGATGGCAGAATTGACTATGGCGCGTGTGGCAGGCGAGGTAACGCATGTATCTCGTGATATGGCGGACCCACGAAATGTGATCATCTACCGATCAGTGTTCGACCAGTATGGTTTCTGCGATCTGCAACCGATCAATACCCCGACCGGAGATGCGTTTGCGCGATATCGTAACGCTTATCGAAAACTTTGGTTGGAGGATCTCGGTGGCTATCAGATCAGTGCTGAAAAATCGACATCGGCTAAGCGCTCGATACTTAGCCAAGTCGATCCTGGGGTTGAGGGGCTGCGAGAGATAGCGCACTGTGCCGAACAGGGACAGCGGCTCATGGGGGAGCTGAAGCACCTGATCCTAGATGCACGGTCACCAGGCTCCGCGCTTCAGCGAATCAATGTAGAGATCACCGACTTAGACCGTTCGATTGAGGAGTTGGGATTTCACCATGGCCCAATCGGCTCGCTAGCGAAGATGTTTTTATTCTCCAAGGAGAATTTGTCCGGATCCGATCCCCTTACCCTTGCATCTCAAATGGACGGAATATACGGAGATTTGGGACGGCGGTGTGAGCGGTTTGGCCAGTTCTATCAGGAGAGCTGATTGGGAAGGGCGCTCCGATTCCAGTGAGATGGGGGCCCGAAGGGCGGGCTTAGAGAGCTAGCCCTGGTTGCTTATGCGACCAGGGGGACAGCCGGTAGCGTCACGGTGTATCGTGACAGATGCACGGAGGTCAGACTAAAGGTACTTTACGAGGGACACTATGATACAGATCTCTATAAACGGTCGAAAAGCGGATATATGCCTGACTAATACGCTTCAGTTCACCGACCTACTTGAACTGGTAAAGGCTCAGATAGACCCAGAGCACATGATCACAGCGATTACCATGGATGGCAGAGAGCTAACCGATGAGGAATGGAATCAATGTGTTTCGCAGCTACAGGGCCACACGCTTGAGATTCTCACCGGACATCCCGATGTCTACGTAAGTGATAAACTACAGGATGCCTCAAGAGTAGTTAGATCGTGCTTCTTTGAGTTTCGTGATGCACGCAAAGGGTTTCAGGACGGCGATACGGTAGTAGGCAATAAGCGACTCAAGACAGCAGTAGACACACTAAAGGCGTTTTTTGACTGGTATGGAACCCTTGTGCAGCTTGTTTCTGAGACAAAGCGCGGAAAGCTCGATATCTCGCCCCAGGTAGTTGATATATCAGAAACCTGCAAGAAGATATGTCAGCAGCAGATATACCAATCCTGGTGGGCGCTCGGTGAGAGCTTGGAGAAAGAGCTTGAGCCCAAGCTCGATAAGCTTGAGGACGCTTGCCGCCGGGTGGCGCGCGAAATACAGACTGCTGCGCCGCAATAAAAACCCATAGAGAGGTTTAAACCAGGGCTTATCTCCCTAAATTGGGTCTTCGATGAAATTAGCGGGGGGCCATAGGCAGCCACTGTTCTCAATCTGCCGTTTTAGCCGCTAGATCAAGTTAAGGTGCCTACTAGAACAGCAGGCGATCAGTTTATTTCTTTGAAATCTCAAGCGCTTCTAGGTAGATAGCAGGAGAACTGTATCGCCCTAGATTATTTCCCGGAACCAATCCAAACAACCTGCATCTTATCATCTACCCACGAAGCTGCGTGCATGCTGAGCCAAGGGTTGAGTGAACGCCATCAGGCGCGCACCAGAAGAATAGTGCAAAGGACTTGGATTTGTGACAAAGGAAAGTCGACAAGGAAATAAGGCCCCGTATCGCATTCTGATGCAGAGTAGGCCTAACGTATTTGTCCATCGTGGTGGAGACACTGTAGTTTTAGAGCGATTAAGTGATGGTTTGTCGCAGCGCGGACACGATGTAACTATCGATCTGCGTGGAGACGCAGATCGCGCATCATTTGATATAATTCACCTGTTTAATTTTGCAACTACAGAGCTGACCAGACAGTTTGCTCAGAGAGCAGTAGAGGCAGGGGTGCCATACGTAGTAACGACGCTCTACGAAGACCTCCCTGTATTTCAACGCCAGTCTCACCTGGTAGCAGGTCATCTTATTGACTATGTTAAGCGCGGACAGCAGCCGGGTTCTTATAAGCTCTCACATGAGCAGATTTCAACAATCGAACGCGCGCCTCGTTTTCCTGCTGATGAGATAGCAAAGTATGCAGCAGCTCTGATGCCAAATGGCGCTGGAGAGGCTACAGCACTTAGTCGGGATTTTCCCTACGCCAAGCGGATAATTACCGTTCCTGTAGGAAGCGAGATCGGGGCAACGTCTGGTCCAGAGCTTTTTGAGAGTGTCTACGGAGAGCGTGACTTCATTTTTTGTGTAGGGCGCTTAGAGTCGCGTAAAAACCAACTCATGTTACTGAAGGCGCTTGAGGACTCGCCCCTGACAGTGGTACTGGCGGCAGGAGGTTTCTCATATCAGCCCGACTATGAAGCCGCTATTAGAGCTTTTAAGAGACGCGGGAAGACGATCATTTTAGGAATGGTCGATCCGCAGATGTTGTCCTCTGCTTACGCTGCGTGTCGCATGCACGTTCTACCTAGCTGGTACGAATTGCCGGGGTTGGTATCGCTTGAGGCAGCCGCACGGGGGAAAAATATCGTAGTAACGAGAACTGGGACTACCGCCGACTACATCGGCGAAAACGCTTTTTACTGCGTGCCATGGGATAGTGACTCTATCCTCTCAGCAGTAACGGCAGCGTACTATAGCCCGGTACGAGAAGGAGTAGTTAAATTAGCCCAGGAGTATTCGTGGGCCACAAGTGTAGAGAAAACCGAAGAGGTATATGGCGAAGTAGTAGGGCAGAGAACAGCCATCGCCACGTCTAGACCCATCACAGGCAACGATAAAGAGGAGCCTGAGGTGAATGGAGAGTACAGTATGAGCAAGGAAACGCTTAATGTAACAGAGATGATTGAGCGAGGAGAGAGTGCGGCCAAGAGCGCAGACTTTGAGACGGCTGATAGGTATCTGGCCGAGGCCGAGCGTATTGATCCGCAGTCGACTCGGATGCTCAAGGCGCGGGGAGCGGTGCTGCTTGCGCAAATGAAGCCATCTGAGGCGTTAAACTTTTTCGACCGTGCTCTCGCCATGGACCCCAGCGAGCCAAGACTGCTTGCAGGGCGTGGTATGTGTGATCTTTTGCAGAGTAGGCCGGACAAAGCTATGCCGTTCTTCGAGCGCGCTCTTGAGATAGAACCTGACTATCTCGTCGCGTTATATCAGATGCTTGAGTGCGCATATGGCCTTGGACATTATGGAAAGGCCCTTGCGGCGCTGACACGCTACCTGCAGATGAAGCCCACAGATACAGAAATTAGGTTCTGCTTGGCTGGATGCCTATTTAAGAACGGACAGATAGAGGCAGCTCAGTGGGAGCTTGATGTGATTGAGCGCGCAAACCCTGAACATCAGGGTGCGCGTGAGCTAAGACAGGTTATTCAACAAGGTACAGCCCCGACTTCCGAAACTCTCAGGTCTGCTCCACCGTCGCCAACGATGCCGGGTAGCACATCAGGAGCTACTTTGAGAGCTTCTTTGGCAGAGCTTTCCGAGCGGGTGCGCTCATGGAAGGTTGAGTCAGGTGACATGGATCGGCCTAAAGAAGAGTTGCAGAATGATGCAAATACAATTGAATTTATGAGTGCTGATCACGTAGCCCAAGAGATTGGACGAATCGAGGACTTAAAGCGCTCAGGTGAGTTCACAGAGGCAGTTGATGCGCTAACTCAACTACTATCCAAGGGCGAACTTGCACAGCCATACCGAGAGATAGCCGATTGCCTAGAGGCGGAATTTACCGTTCTGGGAGGAGACCTGACCGCGGCTGGGAAAAAGTACGACCAGATTCTTGAAGGCAATCCAACGTGCGCAAGGGCTCTCTGTGGTAAAGGCGCTCTTGCAGCAGAAGCCCAGCAGTGGAAGGTAGCTGAGCAATATTTCATGCAGGCTATTGCTGCCGACAGCGAGTGTGACGTGGCATACGCTGGGTTGGGTATCTGCTCTATGACTGATAATAATACCGAAAGGGCATTTGGCTTTTTTCAGGCTGCGACAGAGAAGAATCCTGAGAATCACCGAGCGCTTCTGGGCTTGCTTCAGACTGGGTACCCGCTTAGACGCTTTTCGGAGATGGAGCGTATGCTTACAGCATATCTCGACCTGCACCCAGCGAGCCTAGATATGCTTTACTCATTTGCTGGCTTGTTGTACGCGCAGGGCAAGGTCAACGAAGCGCGACTTGAGATCGAGAAAATTTTGGTATTTGAGCCAGAGCATGAAAATGCCCTAGAGTTAAGAGAGATGCTCGATAAAATGCCATCCGTGACTACATCGCAGGGTCTATACAGTAAAGAGAGCTAGCTCCCGTAGGTGCCGCGCCAACAACGGCAGGACGGAGACTGAGAATGGACGCTTTGTCCTGATTCCGTCACTGACTTCAGACATGATCGCACAGATCGCGGCGTGTTGTTTGTGCTTGCCTAGTGATTCGCGTAGTTCCTTGCTCGATGCAAATGAGCGCGAGAGTAGCTTGCCGGTAATGCGCGAGAGTTCGCGACGTATCTCTTGATACGATCCCTCTGCAAGCTCTTGCTCCCACTTGTTGCTAGCCTGTAATGTCTGTTCGAATTTAAAGATCGGCTGGAGCTGTAGTGAGTCAAACACATCAGAGAGGGTGGCAGCAACATCCCCTACGTTTTGACGGTATTCACGAGCACACCAGAGCGTCTCCAGAACGACATGAACGCGACGCAGAAGTGAGAGTATGATAGCATCCTGTTCGGGGATGCCCTTTAACTGATACTCTGCAACACGTTTTTCGAAGCGGTTTAACTCTTCAGCTCTAAACATAGACCGGGAATGTGGAACAAGAGCAGAGAAGCTCTCACCGTAAAGCTGTACCAACTCCTCAATCGAGCTGCTTGGATGAGTTTGCATCAGCCAGGATCCCGCACTTCTAAGTGCCGTAGACGCATCCAGCCAAGCTTCGATAAATGTTGTGCTGCCGTCCGCTGTATCAAGAGAGCGAAGTCGCTCACGAAGCTGCCTGGTCTCAAGGATAAAATCCGCCGCTAGAAGCGACTTCATAACAAGAGGAATCGATACATTAGCTGAGTGAACCAGGGTCGGCATAAACGGAATGCCAACTGCTAGGGTCATTTCGTTGACGATCTCGTTTGCGATAATATCGCGTCGTAGCGAGTGAGCTAGTATGTGAGAGCGATATTCTGATTGAATGCGCTCAGGGAAATAGCTCTCTAGGTAGCTCTCAAGGTTTACATCGTTAAGCAGGGTAGACGATCGTAGACCATCTTTAAGCCACATTTTAACAGCGGCGCTGCACACGGCTAGCTCCGGTCGGTACAATCCCCTTTGTGATGATGCTCTGAGGTCTAGCTCCTGTTCGTCCGGAAGCTGATCTCTGACGCGATCGAGGAAGCCTAGAGAGTGCATTTCACGAATCACTCCTCGGTAGTGCTCAACCGCCCGAGCTGACGATATCTCAGCTATTGTCAGTAATAAGCTCTGATCTCGGTTGTGTTGCAGAACCGACTCTACCACATCCGGCGCAATCTCTCTGAGCAGGGTGTTGCGCTTCTCTAAGGATATCTCCCCGGTCGGAACAAGGGGCGAAAGAAGCAGTTTCAGATTGACTTCATGGTCCGAGAGATCAACGCCGCCTGAGTTATCGATCGCATCCGTGTTGATCTTGATGCCGTTTTGAGCGCACTGAATACGGGCTTTTTGGGTAAATCCAAGGTTGCCACCTTCGCCAACGATTCGACAGCGTAGCTCGTCTGCATTGACGCGCACTGCGTCGTTTGCGCCGTCGTTAACATCGCTGTGAGACTCTGTGCGAGCCTTTACATATGTGCCGATGCCCCCATTCCAGAGCAAGGTAGCAGGGGCTTTAAGCACGAGAGAAATCAGAGTTTCGCCGTCTACTGCAGGCGGCACATCGTCTCCTATTGCAAAAGCGAGTCGCATTTCTGGAGTAATCTGAATCTCCTTCGCAAAGCGCTCAAAGACCCCCCCTCCCGACGAGATAATCGATGGGTTGAAGTCTGACCACTGCGAGCGCGGCGTTGAAAATAATCTGCATCTCTCCTGAAATGCCGCTTCGTGATTTGGAGTTGGATCGATGAAGATATGCTTGTGATTGAAGGCACCGATTAACAGCATTGATGATGTTAGGATTAGAGCATTGCCGAATACATCTCCCGACATATCGCCAATGCCGACCACCGTAAAGGGTTGGTCTGTGTTAATCCCGATATCACGGGCGTGGCGCTGGACGCACTCCCAACCGCCTCGTGCAGTTATGCCGTATTTCTTGTGGTCGTAGCCCTGCGATCCGCCTGATGCAAAGGCGTCACCCAGCCAGAATGAGTAGCTGTTTTGCGCTATCGAGTTTGCGGTGTCACTGAAAGTGGCAGTGCCTTTGTCTGCCGCGACAACAAAATATGGATCGGGCTCATCATGGATTACGCACCCGGGCGGATGTACTGTCGATCCGTCGGCGATGTTGTCTGTGATAGAGAGAAGAGCCGAGATGTATTCACGATAAGCCGCCTCAACGCTGGCGCTCATGTTTTCGCCGGAAGATGGCGGATTTTTAACGATAAATCCCCCCTTAGCACCGCTTGGTACGATAATTACATTTTTGACCTTCTGAGTCTTTACAAGGCCCAACACCTCAGAGCGATAGTCATCGAGTCGCTCGCTCCAGCGGATACCGCCACGAGCCACCTTGGAGCTTCTAAGGTGAGTACCTTCAATTCGAGACGAGTAGACAAACATCTCATAGAGTGGTCGTGGATGAGGCAAAAATTCCACTCGCTCAGAGTGGACTTTTAGCGCGATAGCTTCAGGTGAATTGTAAAAATTTGTTCGGACCGTATGTTTGAGAGCTACAAGTAGTGCCTTTAGGATGCGATCGTGGGTGATATCGCGCACACTCCTAAGGGCGATCTGGTAAGCTTGCTCAATCTGAGAGCACTGAGCCTTGCGCTCGTCGATGCTGAGCTCCAGAGCTGGATTAAAAGCAGTATCGAAGTACTTCACAAAGGTCGCCGCCACTTCTGGAGAGTAGGCTAGAGCCTTCCACATAGTGCGCTTCGTCGCTATTTTGTAGGTTTGCCATAGAAAGGCGCAGAAGCACCTTAGAAGTGATATCTGATCAATCGAGAGTCCTTTGGTTCTAAGGAGAAGATTGAGCGGGTCGCTCATGGCAGACCCCTGTATGATTCGAACAAGCCCCGGAGCTACAGTTGCGTTAAATGAGTCGCGCTGTAGCGGCTGCCCATCGAATGGTCGCACAGCACACTTGAGCATGTGTATCTCATCGAGTGAGCGCGCGACGGTGTAGGAGTTGGCATCTAACACCTCTAGCCCGATATTTTCCAGCACAGGTACTGCGAGGCTAAGTGAGACAGAAGAATTGAGCGAGGTAAAGGTGATCTGAGCCGGCCTGTCGGAATTGGGCTCACTGAAAAGCGATGTTGCCAAATTTTGATTGAGATCAAGCGGCGCCGCTAACTGGTAATCGTGCAGGGCTTCAGCTATCGATACTGCGGCTTGATAGCTATCCGGAAAAGACAGCGGGATGTCTTTTATCCCGCCGGCGTGGTGCTCAAGCTTTTCCCTGAGGAGCTCCTCCCAGCTTAACGTGGCCCGTTGTAAAGTTCGTCCCAGCTCGTCTAGGTCAGCTACCGCTGATTCATTTTGAGAAAGCGGAGTGCTGATGTAGAGGCGTAGTTGACGCCTTTTGCTTGAGTCGAGATGGGCTTCGCTTGTCCCCGAGCGAACACGGAAGCAGGACTCAATTAAGAGTTGCACATCATCGCGCATGCTCGCACTGTAACGTTCAGGGGGAACAACGATAGTAGTAAGCGCCCACCGACGCTGAGTGTCAATGCATGTCACACTGCGGGATTCCTCACGAGAGAATACTCCCAGAGCTAACTGTGCAATGGTTTGCAGCTCTCTAACGGGCAGGCGCAGGGCCTCGTCCGTTGGCATGTTATCGATCACCTCAATGACATATTTGTAGTCATGAGAATTGGGCGGGGTCTGCTCTGAAGCCAGCACCTGGTGCAGCTTAGAGCGTAAGATCGGCACATCAAAAGCCTCAAATGCCCATGCTTTTGATGTAAGGTAGCCAACGATTGAGAGCGATTCAGAGGAGCCTTGATGTGGTTTGATCAGGATGTGGAGGAGCGGAACTTGGCGATGAATAGGTGATCGCAGTTGAAGCTTGGTGATTGAAAACGAAAGCTGTGATTCTTGTGATCGCTTAAGATCGATCTCGATCTCGCTACTTAGGGTGTTGCGAAATGCGCTAGAGGTATTCCAGATGCCAGACCCAGACTGTCTTTCACGCGCTTCATTCCAAGATGAAACACCCACAAAGAAAAAGCTACCGTCGATTAGCCACTCTAGAAAAGCTTTTATTTCGCTAGACGGCAGAGTCCCCCACGCAGTCTGGATAGCGCGGTCCACCATAGTAATCTCGCTTTTGGTGGCGGCCAACATGCACTCGTGGTCGTCTACGATTGTAATGAGTGATCTAAGACATTCATGCAGCTCGGGGGCGAGTGCCTTAATGTCGCCGCGAAAGCTTGGCGCTATCTCGACATAGGACAGGGCGATATTTGACCCCTGAATTGAGAGGATCGGATGCTGAAAGCAGTTAAGCGGAACATCTGCTTCGTAGAAACGCTCAGCTAGAGAACTGATGATAAAAGGGTGGTCACTCAGGGCGATGAAAACGCCAGCTGCAGATGTCGAGTGCTGAAAGCAGATGCCGATGCCATCTGAGTTTTTGCGTTGCAGCAGTAAAACATCAAGGCAGCCAGTGGTGATGATATGTAGTTCCTCTTGGTTTTTGCGGCGCACAACCTCAGGGGGAGAGCGGTAGAAGAGTCGGTCTAGGAACGCCGCAACCCGACTGACGGCATCACTGGCTCCGGGTAGCGATATGCTTGAGAGGATATCAAGCTGCTCTGAACTGAGTCGAGAAGCGATAGTTGAAGTTAATTGTTGAGGAAACAGCGCCGCAGACATCGTTAGATCAAACTCCAGTAGAATTTAGGGTGTTGGTAGAAATGAGCAGGAATCTTTTGTGGAGCTGGCGTGCGAGAGAGTGTAAATAAACAATGATAAAGACGAGTGACAATATCGCACAGCGTTCATTTTACCCACTCGAAATTACCCTCATCCTCGACTTGCCTACCCTAGGCATGATAATCGCCCTATTATACTTATTTTATATCCTCCCAGCACTTAGATAACGCACCCCGCATCAGTTCCTCTCCCAACTATAGTGACGTGCAAAAGTCCGTGCCAGTAAAACTGGCAAGGCTTTACATCACTATAGGTTGTTGTTTTGATTCGCATCCCCTAATCGATAGCGTTCCCCAAAAGTCCGGATTTAGCTGCGGACTTCTGGAGAACGCTAGAGCAGGTAGTGCCAGACCGATTTTAGCCGCACTTCCTTTAGTGGATAGACTATCTGCCGACCCTTAACCCTGTCAGAAAAATGCCGGGTAGTTAGTTGTATTAATGCCATGGACGGCCATAAGTACCTAAAAGGAATTGTACTTTTACCTAGATTCGGTGGGATTTAGGGGATGAAAATGGAGCAGTTGCACAAAGGTTAAGGTAATTGCTTGCGGTTGCGTCATTTTTAGACTCACCGGGTCGGAACGAATACAGGTTTAAGGCTAAATACCCCCAAGTCCTCTAGCCAGCGGAGCTCGTGGCCAGTGATGCGCCACTCTAAAGGTTAGAGCTTTAAAGAAAGTGAGGTTTGGTCCATGAGTGAGTCATCGAGTTGTTCATCGAGGAACACTGGTAGCAGGTCAGCTTTTAGGCGTCTGTTGGCTGGTTCTGTGAGTGGTAGTGGCGTGGATGTCCCCCGCTTGGGGGAGACCGAGAGGCGGGTCTCTGAATCGTCCGGATGCTCCCCTTTGGGGCTCGCTAGATCGCTCAAGTCCTTGGAAGCGCTAGTGTCTTCCATCAAAGAGACCACTCAAACCGTCAGTCAGGTAAGTAGCGCCCTTGAGCAGGTTTGGCGTGAAAACGCCACTGCCGCCCAGGCCGATGCCGGCCAGATAGAGTTGTTGGTAGCTCAAGGGGTGGCGCCAAACGCACCCCCTGCGCATTTGTACTGAAAGCGGGGATGTGGTATCTCCTTCACTCACATAGAGCCTAGAAGAATCGACCGTCTTTTCCTTCTAAACGTAGGTTGATCGACAGAGGTATTCTCGGAATACAAGCGATCTTTTCTTGGCTGCACCCGCCGTTTTTCCAGGTGGGGTTTGGAGAGTGCGGAGTATGGTGGCGTTTCGTTATAAGCATGTGTGTGTGGAGTCGTGTGCCATTACTGTTCCGCCACAGGTGCTCACATCGGCGGAGATCGAGGATCGTCTGGCTGAGGTCTACAAGCAGTTGGGTATCCCGTTTGGTACCCTTGAGCGACTAACCGGTATAGCAGCGAGAAATTTTTGGGATATCTCTGAGCGCCCAAGCGCCCTTGGCACTGAGGTTGTGCGCAAAGCTGTTGAGCAAGCAGGCTTTGAGCTATCCGACATGCGCGCCCTGTTTAGCTGTTCGGTGACTCGCGATTATTTTGAGCCGGCAACTGGATGCATCATTCACCGTAACTTGGAGATGCCCGAGGATTCAATCGCACTGGACGTGAGTAATGCATGTCTAGGTTTCATGGATGGGCTCTTCTTTTTGGCCAACCTAATTGAGACTGGGCACGTAAAAGCCGGCGTAGTGGTTTCTGCTGAGCACACCCGGGTAATCGTTGAGAATACCTTTAAGAGCGTGCTCGAGGGTAAAACTCTCTCACGGGATCAGCTTCTACGAATGTTACCAACATTTACAATCGGTTCAGGAGCGGTTGCCTATGTGCTGTGTCATGAGAGCATCTCTAAGCACAAGCACCGAGTCGTAGGAGGAGCTACTCGTTCGGCTACTCAACACTGTGATCTGTGCGTGGGTAACGTTGATTATCATCTGGTTGATGGGCCGCCACTTGGTCCGGTAATGGAGACAGAGTCGTCTAAGCTAATCGCAGCTGCGGCAGTTCTTGGTAAGCAAACGTGGTCCGATGCCTCAGAGGTGCTTGGTTGGAATAAGCAGGATGTCGACCATGTATTTTGCCATCAGGTAGGACGTCAGGTGAATGAGGCTTTCTACAACACCTTGGGGCTCGACCACACCAAAGAGTTCATAATTTATCCGACTCGCGGCAACTTGGTTTCAGCTGCCCTGCCAACTGCTTTCGCTGTGGGTCTGGAAGAGAAAAATATCCAGAAGAACGATAAGATCGTTCTTACCGGTTTCGGATCGGGGCTAAACTCTTTGTTTCTCGGCATCGAGTGGTAGCACAGCAACAGTGTTAGGATAATTCGCAAATCATTTATGTCCGCGCAGCTGCTACCATTTCAATCGCGATTTGTTTCTGTGGGTGGCTACCGAATGCATTACATCGACGAGGGCTCCGGCCCCGTGGTGCTGTGTCTTCACGGAAATCCAACGTGGTGTTTCCTTTATCGTAACGTAATCAGAGAGCTCAGAGGCTCATTTCGGGTAATCGCCCCTGATTTTCTTGGGTGTGGACTGTCCGACCGTACACCTGGAGTGCGCTTTAAGGCAGTCGATCGTATCAATCAACTACAGGAGTTCGTTAAGGCGTTGGGGCTTAAGAGCTTTTCAATGGTGATGCACGATTGGGGAGGGCCCCTTGGCACAGGGTTTATGTTGCGCCAGCTCGATTCAATCGAACGCATCGTGTACCTCAATACAACGTTGACTGAAACCGAGAGCTTACCTCCGATAATTAAACTTGCGGCGATGCCGGTAGTTGGTAAGGCGCTTACTCGGCACACGGCAACTTTTGTTAAACTAACGACATCCATGGGAGCTTACAAGCGTCTCACACCCGATGTTAAAGAAGGCTACCTAGCGCCGTACGCTACCCGCCGCCAGCGTGACGCCATCTGGGATTTTGTCGACGATATACCGTTTGATACAAACCACCCAACATATTCTCAGATGGGTGAGATAGCAGCAGGTCTGCCGGACGTGGCTCGTAAGCCTGTTAAGATCATCTGGGGTCTAAGAGATCCGTGCTTCCACCGCGAGATGCTCAGCAAGGTAGCAGCGCATTTTCCACAGGCTGATATCCTTGAGATCGCAGATGCTTCTCATCTAGTGCTTGATGATGCGCCGCAAGTGGCGATTCCAGCCATTAAGGAGTTCCTATCTAGACCACTTCCAGCGCAAGGCGATCCTTCACCGCCGGAAGCTGTTCGCGAAGAGGGCAGCATCCATGTGATTTACGATCAGGTGATGCGCATAGCTGAAGAGCAGCCAACGCTCTCAGCAGTGATTACTCCACGTTGGGTGCGCGATCCGATCAACGGCAGCGCCTTGCATTACGCGCATACTACTTACGGCGAGCTCTCTAAGCTAGTAAACCAGTATCAGCGCGGTTTGGCAGATGCTGGTCTGGCACCTGGAGATCGAGTGCTAATGCTGGTGCAGCCAGGTGCTGATTTTCTTGCGCTGAGTGTTGCAGTAGCAGGGCGCGGAGCAACGCCTGTGTTCGTAGATCCGGGCATCGGACTAGAGCGACTTTCAAAGTGTATTCAAGATGCAGCGCCGCACGCTTTCATCGGTTCGCCTAAAGCGCAGATTTTACGACACCTCAAGCGACCGCTCTTTCAACGACTAAAGTTTTATGTCACTGCGGCAGAGTGGGCGTTTTCTCGTGGTAAATCGCTTGGTCACTTTAAGCGCTTTGCAAATGCGCCGCTGGCGCCCGTGCCGTTGCCGGTAATGCGGAGTGATCGCAGTACTAAGGCCAATAATGCGGCTTTGATAGCATTTACCTCTGGAGCAACAGGAACGCCTAAGGGGGTCATATTTACCAATGAGATGCTTGCAGCAGAGTTGCAGCTGATTCGCGATGTCCTGGGGCAACAGGTAGGCGGTCGCGACCTTACCCTGCTGCCCATCTTCTCGCTATTTAATGCTGCACTCGGTGTGGCCAGCGTCTTCCCATCGATGCCGGTAGGAAAACCGTTAGCACTCGATCCAGCGCAGGTCGTGAAGCTCGTACATGATCTTTCGATTGATAGCTCTTTTGGCTCTCCTACTCTTTGGAACAAGATCGCCGATTACACCTTTCGAATCGGCGCGACGTTGCCGACAATACGACGAGTTTTCATGGCGGGTGCCGCGGTGCCAGCAGCAACTTTGACTCGCGTACAGGGTGTACTGCCTAACGCAGTGGTTTCTACGCCGTACGGAGCAACCGAATGTCTGCCGGTTACCTATATCTCGGCACCACAGTTGGCGAGTGTAGAGCGCATGCCGGCTGTAAGCGGAGAGCAGGGAACTCTTGTTGGCACGGCTGTTCCTGGTGTTGAGATTCGCGTGATTAAGAGCTCTCTAGATGCGATTGAAACGATAGATCAAGCGCAACCACTTGCACCGGGTGAGATCGGTGAAGTTATAGTTGCAGGCGCTAATTGCAGTCCAGAGTATCTCAATCGAGCAGACGCAAATCGACTCGGAAAAATGGTCGATCCAGAGCGTGGGTTCTGGCACAGAATGGGGGACCTTGGGTACCTAGACGCCAGCGGCTATCTGTACTACTGCGGGCGCAAATCTCATTCAGTCTACACAGCTGAGCGAGCTTTTCACAGCGTTCCGATAGAGGAGATATTTAATCAGCTCCCTAAAGTTCGCAGGACAGCCCTAATAGGTATCAAAGTCGGTAGAGAGCCAGCTTTGGTTGTTGAGCCTTTGCCGGAGTTTTGGCCGGAGACGCCTTCGCAGGAGGAGACTTTTAAGCGTGAGCTACGAGAGTTGGCACTTAAGAGCCCATTAACAGCAAGTATCACATCTTTTTTCTTCCATAGGTCCTTTCCAGTTGATGCAAGGCACAACGCTAAGATATTTCGTGAGCAGCTCCAGGAGTGGGCCGAGCGGATTGTGAGTGAGCAGCAGCAACAGGCAGCATAGTTATGCCCAAGCGATATGTAATTACAGGAGGCGGTGGTTTTGTTGGCAAAGCGCTTGCAAGAGCATTGGTGCAGCGTGGCCATGAAGTGTTGAGCCTATCGCGCGGAGATTACCCTGAGTTACGACAGCTTGGTATCGAGACGCGCTGCGTTGATCTAGGGTCCGATCCAGACTCGTGGTGGCAAGCTTTCACCGGTGCTGACGGAGTTTTTCATACCGCGGCGAAGGTCGATATGTGGGGAGACTATGAGGATTTCTTCCGCACGAATGTAGTTGGCACTCGCAATGTGATTCGGGCGTGCCGAGATGCTGGGGTAAAAAATCTAGTTTACACCAGCTCTCCGAGTGTGATTCACGACGGAAGGGACCTTCAAGGAATCGATGAGAGCTACCCTTACCCCAAGCACGCAGATGCGCACTATCCTGCAACTAAAGCCATAGCTGAGCGTGAGGTCTTGGCAGTAAATGATGGTGAAAATATCAGGACCATAGCGCTGCGGCCGCATCTAATCTGGGGACCGGGAGATACCAACCTTGTTCCCACAATACTAGAGCGAGCGCGTGCAGGTCGGCTGACTCGTATTGGTGATGGCAATAACTTAATCGATCTAACTTTCATAGACGACTGTGTGGCCGCGCATATCTTAGCTATGGAGGCGCTCTCCAACGATAATACTTCGGCGCTAGGCAAGGCCTATTTCATAAGCCAAGGCGAACCAGTACCGATGTGGAGTTGGATTGATGAGGTGCTGATTAGAAACCAGCTGCCACCGGTATCACGGGCAATTCCCAAGACGTTAGCGTACGGCATAGCGTCTGTTATGGAGATGGTCGCGCGCAGCTTGCGTTTGGTAGGGATCCGTTACACTCCTTTGCTGACTAGATTTCTAGTTTCAGAGATGGCCACACACCATTACTTCTCGATAGAAGCAGCTCAGCGCGAGCTAGGCTATCAGCCTTCGTGCTCAATAGCCGAAGCGCTTGTGCGTACGTTCTCGTTGCCAGGCGCTGAGCAAGCGGCGTAGGGGGGGAAGGGGATTAAACGATTTATTGCTGCAAGCAGTAAACAATTAAGCTGGTTTTTTTCGCTATCGTTCATCAGGCAAAGGGGCCCCAGTAATCCCGGAGTAGTCAACTCGATCATCCTTATGCCAAAGTGGCAAGCCCAGCGCCAATCGAGATGCTAATACTTCTATCTTTTCAAGCGAGCCTGGTGGAGCATCAGTTGGTGTGAAGTTAGGGTCTGCCTCTTGCGGCTCAAACTGAAGAGGCCTAGCGTTACTCAGCGTTGCCTCAAAGATCGTCTTAGGTGCATCATTGGATAGCGATGATTTTTGTCGGATAGCCTTAGTTTGACCCAGAGCTGGATCCACGGAGTATGTACCCTTCTTATCTGTCGCTTGTCTAACTAAGGGGTTTTGTTCCTGCTGATCTATTGTGTTAAATGACCGTAGGAGTGAGCTAAATTCCTGCTCGCACAAAATACGAGTTTCACGGGTCTCGACAGTGACATTATTGGCATTTCCGATTTTAGCCGGGGCAGAAACTCCGACTGGTTGCGTCGAAGGGTTTTTATTCTGTGGGAGTGTACTGGGGGCTTCCTCTAATGTATCTACGTAAGTGGTGGCAGTGGGTGAAAGCAGCCCAGTCTTCCCAGGCTCACTCGACCCAGCAGGTGATAAACTGCCCTCAAGCGATTCCCATAGATCATCTACACGAGTTGTATTGGTGAACTGGTCTTTATCTGTATATTGGTTTCGTGAGCCCATGGCGGTAGTTTAATTCGTAGGCCGCGGGGAGCAAAGCGTTATTCTTAAATCTTGGCCGTTTTTAGCCATATCCAAATAAAGACGTGTTCCGGGGCCTGGAGTAATAAGCACTCTCGAGCCAGCAAACCTGAAAAGCAATGAGTTGGTTGGCTGCTGAATTGACAAGTCCTCGAGGGAATCCGGCAGAACCTCAGGAAAAGCAGTTGAGTCCGGGACGACATCGGGCTGTGACAACTTTTGGGGGGTGGTTGCTGCGGATGTAGTGTAGAGGCCAAGCTCTGTACGCCACCTAGCCAGTGTCTGCACATCTGGCCGAATTAGGAACTCCCATCGAATGCTATCGGCTACTTGTCGCATTAAGTCCTGCATTTGGGGATCTGACTCGTTTTGGATAGCCTGGTTAACCGCCTCCTTTATTGCATCAGTGCGATTCGACCTCGAATTATCTAGATATTGATAGGTAAGGTTAGAGACCGCATACATCGTAGACCACGTGCAGGCCCCGGGAAAATATTTAACGATCTCTACGGATAACGCTTTCAGTGGCCCATTCGCTACATGAGGGCATAAAACCCGGGCGATCTGTCGAAGTTGAGCACGTTTCATCTCTAGTAGCCGCTCCGTTAGCTGCGGTTCGATAGCTGTTTTCATCTTCGCTGTCCCTGTATAGTTCCGATAATACTACCTAGACGGTAAAAATTAGGACCTAAACCCTAATTCCTAGCGATCTAATGCACTTATCTAGAGCTTCGCGCACTTGTTGGGGAGTTAGTTCATCGCGCGAACTCACTTGGATATTAACAACTGTTCCGTCCGCTAGAGTGATTGCCATTTTATCTCTGTGCTCAGCTCCGCGACGTCCTGACATACCAGTACCATCTCGTCTTGTCTTTCCGGATATCCGTTTTATCGCCGTGGCGTTTGGAAGTTCCTTGACATAATCTCTCAGAATCGACGCTTGGTGATTTTTGTCACCAGGTCTAGCATAGGCAACCACCTGACACCCCTGCTTCAGGGTGAGAATGCCTCTATGAACAGCATTAAAAACAGTATGGTCAGCAAGGGCTAAGGTGAGGTAGTCATTGGCTTCTTCCAGTGAGAGGTTGAATTGACTGGACAGTATTTGCGCTCCCGTACCTGAGTCAAGGGTTACTTGGTGTTCATCTTGGAGCGCCCTCAGGTAACTCAGATACTGCTTTGTCTTATCCAGAGGAGAGAGCCTTTCGTGATGTTCATTACCACGAATCTGTTGAAGTAAATGGTCAAGAGATCCTGCAGCCACGTTGAGGAGCGTGCAAGGAATAAATTTCATACCTGCGTTGATCGAGGCAACGCGCCGACGGTGGCCGCTACTCACCTGCACGTAATCTCCATCGGCCCTACTGACTATACAAGGAGATTGCTGGCTTTCAATGGCGATATCGCGGATCAGCTTCGCCATCTGCTCTATATCTGCTGCACTCCGAACCTGCTTAGGGGTGGGTTTAACTAGATAACTCCGAATCATTTGCGTTTCGCCCGGATTGCTTTGTGCGCGATTCCAGTCTGGCAGACCCTCGTTTCCTTCGTAATCTTCGGCCTTGAAGTGGCTATCTGTGAGCCACGTATCGTGACGATCTAAGTCCACACCTGGCGCAAGGTTAAACTGAGGATTGATAAGTCTGTCGAGAATAGTCTCGCTACCTTCCTTATCGTGTTCAAAGCCTGTTTTAGCCATCGAAATTATCCATTAAACCAACTAGCAGACGCTACTTCAGAGCTTTAAAAGAGGCAAGATTAGCGACCACGCAGCTGTTTGTTTGGGATCTCTTTAGAAAATATGTTAGGCGCTCTTTTCGCCCATACACGGTAGAAATTCACCCCGTTTAAGGACGCAGCCTCTTAGCAAACCTTCTCTGCCCGTACCACAGCTATTTCATAAGGCGACAAGCTGATTTAATGAACTACAGCAGGTGGCGCTCGTGGGTGCCTTCGGAGATCAGGTCGACGCCGTCGCTTGCGCGCAGCGCGAAGGAAAGCCTGCGTCCCTCGACGGCGGTGAGCGTGACGGCGATCTCGATGACGAGGCCCGGCGGGGT
>JBKCMS010000192.1:0-48130 GCA_046300175.1 Pseudomonadota bacterium
GGCCCGTAGGGCGAATTCAAAAATCGATTTTTGGGTCGGAATCGTATCGTGATACATTCCGGTCCGAAAATCGATTTTTGAACCGAAAAAGCACCGTTATCGGCGATCGTAGTAGCAGGCTTCATGAAATTTCCGGGCTAGCCCGCACTCTGCCTGAGGGGAACGGTTTATCTCATTATCTCGATCATAAATTCATCACACCAGCGAGAAACGCAGCGCGGTAAGTACTCTCCGGTATCAAAGGTAGAGGTTCATGCTTCAAGTTTGCTGATCGCTATTTCATTTGACATTATTTGGGGTTGATGGAATTGGAGCGTTAGTCGGTATCGATCTAAATCAAAAAAGCCAGAGATACCTGTTTTCCAATGGCCAGCTGCAACCTCACAATCGCGCTACCTTAACCACAATAATCCTTCCGTCATCGAGTAAAACAGGCCAATTCGGGCTAGACGCAAGATTCGCTCCGGTCGGGCTATTACGCGGAATGATTAGGTGAGTTACCTGGAAGCGGTTTACTAATACAGATAAAGTCTCAGGCGACTTTAGACTCTGGAAGAAGTCTCGGTAAAGCTGCTCGCCAATTAGGGTATTACGGTCGTCAATCACGGCTTTAAATGCGGGATATAGATTGGCTGTTATAAAGCCCCCAAAATCGGGAGATGCCAGTATAACTCCTCCAGGAGCGTCAGTGCGAATACTCTCTAATATCGCTCGCGGATAGCTAGCCTCTTGTGGTCCTAGCTGCTCCGGAAGCGGCATTATTCGGTAACAGAAAACTCCGACCAGCGCACACACGCAGGCAAATATCCCAGCCGTCGAGCTTTTGCCCTCGTAATTTTCAAGCGCACGAATGTAGCGGACCGTAACTCCAAGCCACCTTATACCGACCACACTCTGCGCCATACACCGCAGGGCTGCCGCAAAAGTAAATGTCAGCGCAATGGCAGCAAACGGTAAGAATCGAACCGAATAAAAGGCCTGAAGCGCAAGGAAACCACTGACAAGGATATCGAACCACCCTATGCTTGCTCTGAAGCAGCGGGAGACAAGCGCTGCAATTAGCGCTGTCACGACCAACACAATCAGCGTTAACCCCTCAAAGCTAGCCAAATCAGTCGGCAACCACTCCCGATTCAAAGAGAGGAAGTAAGAGCTACGACCAAGAGCTATGATACTCCTATGCAGCTCAACTCCATACGGATTTACAAATGTGCCGAGTAGACACAGAACAGCCAACAAAGCTAGCTTCGCAACCTCAGAGCCACTACGTTTTCCATCCAAGATCCGCGATATAGGAAGACAAAAAACGAGAATCAGCCCCAACACGAACGCCGGATGAATATTACTCCAGAGCACAAAGAGAGCTATTAGAAAACTTCCCGGCAAAACCAAAGACCCTGCGGGCAAAGAGTCTAGTCGGCTGAGCTTACGGGCGGTTACCAATGTGCAGGTAAACAGAAAGATACTAAAAATAATCGGTCTAAGAATGAAATGAACCTGCGCGCATTTAAAGGCAAGTAGCACCGCCACAACACTCGCTAAGCTACTTCCAATCTGAACCCGCACGGCCCGATGAAGAACTCCGAAAAAGGTAACCAGCCAAACCCCTGCCAGCCCAACGTACAGCGCCCTCCAGCTACCTGCCCGATAGACCGAAAAAAGTAGCAGATCCGACAACCACTGGTCGGCTACCCACGGGCGACTCTCAGATGCCAGGAAGGGATCGAATCGTGGAGCGCTTGTTGAAATCCACACAAATTCTCCAGTTTTCAGATGCCATCCCACTCCAGGGTCATCGGCAAAGTTGTTCATCTGCGACATGAATAGCGATAGGTACGCGATCGCAGTTAGTATAGCTATCACTGAGAATATGTGTCCGGGTCCCGTAAAGGGTGTGGCAAATCTACTTCGAGTGCTTGACAAAAACAATGCGAGTCCAAAATACAACTTATCGTGATCTTCGGCCAAAGCCTTGCCAGTTTCACCAGCACGGACTTTTGCTGAACACTATAGTTGCGTTAAAAGATGTCGTGCAAGTATCATCAGAGATAGAGGGTGTATTTTGATACCTTTATGGGATTCCTATGAGCGCTCCAAATACCTTTCCGCAACGCCATCATCCTACTCGCCTTAGGCACCATGAGCTTGCTGCTGGCCTGCGCCCACTGCCGAACCTTTTTGTTCGTTCGGTGAGTTTACTCGCTCTGCTCTACGGCATTCTAACCGTTTTACTGATCACCGCCGTTGAATGTGGATTTATCTCTGCGTTTTCGGCTCTACTGGGTGGCGTCGTCACCGTGGTAGTACAGTTTATCTTTGGCCCTTGGATCCTCGACCTATCGCTCCGCTTTCTATACCGAGTAGAGTGGGTGGAACCAGATTTGTTGCCTGCCCACGTCCGTACTATTACTGAGAAAATATGTGTCCAACATCGGATTCGATTCCCTAGCTTTGGAATAATCGATGATGGGGCTCCGCAAGCTTTTACATACGGACATTACCCAAGTAACGCACGAGTCGTATTGAGTCGAGGTATTTTTGAATTGCTTACTCCCGATGAGGTCGATGCAGTTGTTGCCCATGAGATGGGGCACGTTTGTCATTGGGACATGGTGGTAATGACTATCGCCCAGCTAGTTCCACTTTTAGCTTATTACATCTATCGAATGGCCTCAGAGGGATCAGACCGCAAAAGCAAGGAAAACTCGGCAGCAATGGTGATCGCCGGCGGAGCTTACATCATTTACATCGTCAGCCAGCTAATCGTCTTATGGTTCAGCCGAACGCGCGAATACTACGCCGATCGATTTGCTGGTAAGTGGTCAGCCTCACCTAATGTTCTAGCGAGCGCCCTGGTCAAAATAGGCTACGGATTAGCAAGCGGCGGAGCCCACCCCGCTGCCAAACCACCTGATAGCCCCAGAGCTTCGCATCTCGGAGGCTCAAGCGGATTCGCCACTCTCAATATCTTTGACAGAAAGGCGGCTCTCAATTTGGTGGTAGCAGCTCAAGCCGGTGCTAATAACGGCCACTTTGACCCGGAAGTTCTTAAAGGAGTGCTTCAATGGGACCTGTGGAACCCATGGGCGACTTTTTTTGAGATTCAGTCGACACATCCACTGATTGCCAAGCGCCTAGAGAGGCTATGCGACCAGTCTGCTCAACTACAACAAGAACCGCTAGTTGTTTTTGATCGACAAAAGCCGGAATCTTATTGGGATGAATTCTTGATTGATGTGGTGGTGACTTTACTGCCTTTGCTAACCCTTGTGCTCGGACTGGGGACCTTGACCTTTGCCGCCGTGATGGGCGGCGTAAGCCACTCTTGGTACGCCGTGCTTGTGCTATTTCTCGGTCTGAGTTTATTACTAAAAACATACCTAGCTTACCGCGCCCGATCCTTCCCCAAGCAAAACGTTGCCGACTTACTGCAAGAGGTAAAGGTCTCACCGATTCGTCCCGTAGCGGCGTCTCTGCGGGGAACTATAATCGGCAAAGGGATTCCAGGGCTTATCTGGAGCGAGGATTTTGTGCTCCACGACGGCTCAGGCATTATTTTTCTCGACTATCGCCAGCCGCTCCGTTTCTGGGAGTTCCTCTTTGGTCTTTTGAAGGCCAAGGACCTACAAGGTAAAGATGTTGAGGTGCGCGGTTGGTATAGACGCGCTCCGGTTCCTTACCTTGAAATAGCGTCAATCACCCTAATAGGCGAAGCGCGTGAACGTCGCTGCTACGTAAAGCTCGCCAAGGTATGCACCGGCTCGCTGCTGACCGCTCTTGGAGCTTTATTGCTGGTCGCGTTATAGAGATTCATATCACGCGAGCTAGTTGACCCTAAGGAGATTGCCTTAGGCCTCCCATTCCGTATGAAAGGTTCCTGGCATATCTGTCCGCTCGTAGGTATGCGCTCCGAAGAAGTCACGCTGTGCCTGCGTCAGATTCTGCGGCAGATTAGCCGTCCTGTAACTATCAAAATAGGCTAGAGACGCGCCGAACGCCACTACTGGGACACCCCGCTCTACTGCCGAGGCGACTACTTTCCTAAGGTTTGGAATACAACGAGTTACTTCTGCCTTCATGAAGGAATCGAGTATGAGATTTAATGGCTGTGGCTGAGAGCTGAATGCACGTCTGATTTCATCGAGGAATTTAGCCCGAATGATGCAGCCCCCCTTCCACAGCGCTGCTATCTCATTCAACTTGAGATTCCAACTCCACTGATTTGAAGCCGCCTGAATAAGCGCCATCCCTTGGGCATACGACATAATTTTTGACGCATATAGCGCATCGTGAACCGCCTCAATATACTTTTCGCGATCGCCGACAAAATCCTCTACTGGTGGGCCACTAAAAACTCCAGACGCTGCTACACGCTCACTCTTCAGGCTGCTGAGTGTCCTTGCATCAACAGCCGCAGCAATGGTTGGTATTGAGACTCCAAGATCAAGCGCTACCTGCGCTGTCCACATTCCAGTCCCCTTTTGGCCCGCCTTATCTAGGATCATATCCACCAGATAACCACTCGTATCGGTATCGCGCTTACCGAAAATCTTAGCTGTAATCTCGATTAAGTAAGACGACAGCAGGCCTTTATTCCAACGAGAGAATATGGTGTGCAGCTCTTCTGGCTTACAACCCACAACGGTTCGAAGAATATCGTAGGCCTCAGCGATTAGCTGCATATCGCCATACTCTATTCCATTGTGAACCATCTTAACGAAATGCCCTGCTCCATCCGGCCCTACGTAATTGGTGCACGCCCCATCAGCCTGCGCGGCTATGCGCTCAAGTAGCGGAGCGACTATCTTCCATGCATCTTTGGGGCCACCGGGCATTAAGCTCGGCCCTTTTAGCGCCCCTTCCTCTCCACCACTTATACCGATCCCCAAAAAGTTGAGACCCATAGCCTTTAGCTTCTCTTCACGGCGAATGGTGTCTTTAAAGAAGGCGTTACCACCATCAATTATAATATCGCCCTTCTCAAGCAGTGGTGCGAGTTGGTCAATCACTGCATCTGTTGGAGCTCCTGCCTTGATCATAATAAAGATCTGTCGCGGCGCAGCCATGCTCTGAACAAACTCCTCAAGAGAGTAAGAAGCCACAAACCCGGCAGCCTTACCGTTGACGGTGCCGTAGCGTTTCATAAACTCACGAGTCACATCGCCACTGCGATTAAAGACCGCGATTGGAAATCCCCGACTCTCAATATTGCGAGCTAGATTGGAGCCCATTACAGCGAGTCCGATCATTCCTACATTTGGCTTTGACATAGTTACTCCTTTTCGCACCGATGCGGCACCTAAGTGAGACTGCCGGGATTCCCCATCCGTGGGGGCTTCCCGACCCGCTCCAAGTATCATTTCGCACAAACCGGCGCTCGATTACCCGTAGCCCCAGGCACTTGAAAAGCAGGCCTAGAGTAAACTGTAGGCCATACAAGATTCAAGGTCTACCCGGCAAAAGTTGCACTATACGGCCGTTCAAAAGGGACTTTTGCAAATCACCACAGTCGGCCCTGATACACGGCACGACCATCGACATCAATCTGGTAGAACTCCCCCTGTGTCAGCTCTACGGCTGATAGCTTATTTCCATAAGCAACACCGGTATCTATACCGATGCGATATGGTAGGTCGACGAATATCTGATTGAAGGCAGTATGGCCGAAAACCACCGTTTTTTCGAATGGGTGCGGGTGATGGATAAACTCCTCCCTAATCCATAGCAAGTCATCGCTACTTTGCTGTGCCAGCGGTCTTTTGGGTGATAATCCTGCGTGTACGAAGATAAAGTCCCCTACGCTCACAGCCAGCTCTAGGCCCTGTATAAATCGCAAATGGGCCTCTGGAAGCTGCTCGCGCAATGAAGTCAACGAGCCAAAGCCTTCGATACCATAGCTCTGGAAAAAGCTACTCCCTCCATTTCGGAGATAAAACTCGCCGTTACGGCCACCAAACCCAAGGAAGCTCAACAACATCTCTTCGTGGTTGCCTTTGAGGAAAACCGTGCGTGGCCACTCACGTCGCACTTCCAGCAGTCGCTCTATTACCTGCTTTGAGCCGATCCCTCGATCTATGTAGTCGCCGATGAATATTAGTTGGTCGCTGGGGCTAAACCTCTTTTCCTCAACAAGATAGTCCAGTAATACACCCAACTCGTCTGAATACCCGTGTATGTCACCTACCGCAAAGAGGCGCTCTGGGCGTTCCGTTAGCGCTCTAAAATTCGACCTCTGCGCGTTTTCCTCACTGCTTTTTCTATTTTTCATCACCTAGCTTCAGCACCGCGAGGAAGGCCTCCTGAGGGATAGCCACCTTTCCTACCTGCTTCATGCGCTTTTTACCCTCCTTCTGCTTCTCTAGAAGCTTCCGCTTACGAGAGATATCGCCACCGTAGCATTTAGCAGTAACGTTCTTGCGCAGCGCCTTAACTGTGCTTCGCGCAATCACCTTAGCGCCGATGGCAGCTTGAATGGCGATTTCAAACATCTGCCGATCGATAATATCTTTTAGTTTCTCCGTGAGGTCCTTGCCGCGTTGGTAAGCCTTTTCACGATGAACTATAATACTGAGAGCATCGACCGTCTCGCCGTTCAACTTAATATCAAGCTTTACTAGATCGGACTCCTGGTAGCCGACTATCTCATAATCAAATGAAGCATATCCTTTGGTCAGGGATTTAAGTCGATCGTGAAAATCCAAAACGATCTCATTCAACGGTAGCTCATAAGAGATCACCGCCCTCTCAAGCCCGTGAAATGCCAAGTTTTTCTGGACTCCGCGGCGCTCCTCGCAGAGCTTCAAGACGTTTCCTACGAATTCCTTTGGACAGTGGATGGTTGCCTCTACTATCGGCTCCTCTATTCTGAGGATATCCTGCACTGGCGGCATTTTTGATGGGTTATCAACGTGCAAAACCGTTCCATCGTTGAGAACCATCTTGTAGACCACCGATGGAGCAGTCGTTATAAGGTTAAGCTCAAACTCTCGCTCAAGACGCTCTTGCACAATCTCCATGTGCAAAAGACCTAGGTAGCCGCAGCGATAACCAAACCCTAGCGCGGCTGAGGTCTCGGCTTCAAAGGTAAAAGCGCTGTCATTAAGACTAAGCTTTTCTAGAGCTGTCTTTAAGTTAACATAGTCGTCAGCATCAACGGGAAAGAGACCCCCGAAAACCATCGGCCGAACCTCTTTAAAACCGGGCAATTGCTGATCTGCTGGCCGCCGCACATGCGTTACTGTATCACCGATACGAACGTCGCGGAGGTTTTTAATGGCTGCTGAAAAATACCCTACCTGGCCACTCGAGAGCTCGGACACCTCTTGGGCATGGGGGGTAAATACTCCTAGCTTGTAAACATCATACTCGGCATTCGTCGAAAAGAATCGAACTTTCTCGCCAGCTTTGAGTACACCGTCGATAATACGCACCTGAGCTACTACACCGACGTAAGGATCAAACCAGGAATCATAGACCAAAGCCCTCAATGGGCCATCTGGTTCTCCACGAGTAGGTGGCGGAATTCTCTCTACTATGGCTTCTAGTAGCTCACCAATTCCGACACCTGTCTTAGCGCTAATCGGAAGGGCTTTGGATGTATCGAGCCCGATCACCGACTCAACTTCGGCCTTTACCCGCTCGATATCAGCGTTCGGTAGATCAATCTTGTTAATGACAGGTACGATTTCAAGATCGTTCTCTATCGCCAAATAAACATTAGCCAGAGTTTGAGCCTCTACGCCCTGCGATGCATCAACGACCAGTAGAGCCCCTTCACAAGCAGATAAACTTCGCGATACCTCATAGTTGAAATCTACGTGACCTGGGGTATCAATAAGATTTAGCTGGTAAGTCTGGCCATTCTTTGCTGTGTAGGATAGCCGAACAGTCTGAGCCTTAATAGTGATGCCTCTTTCCCGCTCCAAATCAAGCTTGTCGAGAAACTGAGATTGCATCTCGCGCTTCTCAAGCGCTCCTGTGGCTTCAAGAATTCGATCAGCTAAAGTCGATTTTCCATGATCGATATGAGCGATGATGCTAAAATTACGGATAAAACTTCTATTTTCTGTCACACTATCTCTCGTACCAATTATTTGATTGGGCCTAGTTCCCCTCTCCCTGAGCGAGTCTTGCCTTAAAATCTTCTATCGTTCTCTTTAGCCCCTCGTTGAGCTCCACTGATGGGGCCCAACCAAGCTCCTTCTTCGCCAACTCAATCGCGGGCTGACGACGAGTTGGGTCGTCTTGAGGCAGCGGGCGTTTGACGATTTTTGATCGCGATCCGGTCAGCTCTATCACCCTTTTGGCCAAATCACCGATCGTCATCTCATTCGGGTTGCCCAGGTTAACTGGCCCATGGAAACCTTCCTTGTTCATCGTTGCCATTATTCCTCTAACAAGGTCATCGACGTAGCAGAAGGAGCGCGTCTGTAATCCCTCTCCGTATACAGTGATATCCTCGCCTTTGAGGGCCTGAACTATAAAGTTTGATACCACACGACCGTCATTAAACAACATGCGTGGCCCAAAGGTGTTAAAAATACGAACTATTCGGGTATCTACGTGGCCCTGATCCTTGTAATTGACCGTCAGAGTCTCTGCTACCCTTTTACCCTCATCGTAACAACTCCTCGGTCCGATCGGATTCACGTTGCCCCAATAGCCCTCCTCTTGCGGATGTTGCAACGGATCTCCGTATACCTCCGAGGTAGATGCCAATAAAAATCTAGCGTGGGTACGCTTAGCAACTCCGAGCATGTTAATCGTCCCGGTCACGTTCGTCTTGATCGTTTTAATCGGATTGTATTGATAGTGAACGGGAGAAGCCGGACAAGCCAAGTGATAAACCTGGTCACACTCGATCAAGATAGGCAGTGTCACGTCGTGCCTGATGAACTCGAACTTTTTGTGATCTAAAAGGTGCTCGATATTCCTCTTGGTTCCGGTAAAGAGATTATCAACAGCGATGACTTCATGCCCCTGAGAGATGAGAACATCACAAAGATGAGATCCAATAAAACCTGCTCCACCAGTTACTACGATTCTTGCCATAATCTCTATCCTCTCACTACTGCCGGTCTACCGATGCTGTAGTACACAAATCCGTACTCCTTCATGTCGCTAGGGTCGTAAATGTTGCGCCCATCGAAAATAACCGGCGTGCTCAACATTTCAGCGATCTTTTTGAAATTCGGCTGCCGGAATGCGTTCCACTCTGTGCAAACAATCAGCGCATCCGCGCCATCGAGAGCATGATAGTTATTGTCCACGTACTCAATGGCAGAACTCTCCCCGAAGCGCTCTTTAAAAGTACCATTTGCTTCCGGATCAAATGCTCGCACTCGCGCCCCAAGTTTTACAAGCTCCGAGCAGATGGAAAGAGCTGGGGCTTCGCGCACATCATCAGTTTTAGGCTTGAAGGCCAGCCCCCACACTGCAAAGGTCTTGCCGCCCACTTTATCTCTACCGTAGTGACTGACGATTTTCTGGACTAACACCTTCTTTTGAGAGAGGTTGACGTCTTCAACTGCTCGAGCTATCCGCAGATCTACGTCGTGATCTTTACCGGTCCTAATAAGCGCCTGAACATCCTTTGGAAAGCACGATCCTCCGTATCCGATACCTGGGAATATAAAGCTCATTCCGATACGCTCATCGGTACCGATACCAACCCGCACCTGATTTATATCAGCTCCAGCTTTTTCACACAGATTTGCGATCTCATTCATAAACGATACGCGCAGAGCAAGCATCGTATTGGCTGCGTACTTAGTCATCTCCGCCGACCTCACATCCATCACTAAGATCGGATTGTTAGTGCGAACAAATGGCGCATACAGCTCACGCATCACACGAGCCGCCTGCTCGCTGGCTACACCAACTACTACTCGATCGGGTCGCAGAAAGTCGTCTATTGCTGCCCCCTCCTTGAGAAACTCTGGGTTGCTCACAACCTCTACGGGAAACTTCGATACCTTCTCTATCTCTTTACGCACCCTGTCGGCAGTTCCCACCGGCACTGTCGATTTATCGACCACGATCTTGGGACCGTTCATGGTCTCACCGATCCCCTTAGCTACTGCTAGCACATGAGTAAGATCAGCAGACCCGTCCTCATCCTGCGGGGTACCAACAGCGATAAAGATCACCTCCGAGGCCTCAACAGCGCTCTTGAGCGAAGTGGTGAAGGTCAAGCGTCCTGCCTTGGTATTGCTCTTCACCAGATCTTCCAGACCGGGCTCAAATATCGGAACCACTCCGGCTCTTAAACCCTCTACCTTCTTTTCGTTGACATCAACGCAGATCACGTCGTTGCCGGTCTCGGCGAAGCACGCTCCAGCTACTAGTCCCACATACCCGGTGCCAACCACTGCTATATTCATCGTATACTCTCCAGTAATAACCAATCACGCACGGAGACCACTGCGCGAAACATGAAGTCTCTTCGCAAGCAGATCATCTCGCTACTCAATGGTACGCCATTGGTAACGGACTCGTCCGTGACCGCCGTTGGCACGCAAACGGGCCGAATAGCGCGCTCTATTGGTTGCGCTCCACTTTAACTCTAAGTCAAACGCACTAGGCTTGGTTATAGCCCAAGATTATAAGGAGATCAAAGGGTTGCAAGCGAATTTGACTCTTGACCGCGCCACTCTACAAGGCTAATCAGTCTGTATCTATGGGGAAATCTTCAAAATCAATCACTGAAGTCGCCGGAGTCTATGCCTCCGGGATAGCCGCTGGCATCAAAGCTAACGGCAAAAGGGACCTGGCCTTTGTATTTGTCCCGCAGGCCTGCGGAAGCGCCGGTGTGTTCACCCAGAGTGCTTTTGCAGCACCTCCCGTGCAGCTCTCACGCCAGATCTTACGCAAAGGAACAATAAAGGCAGTTGTGTTGAACGCAGGCAATGCGAACGCCGGAACTGGCAAGCTTGGGCTACGTGACGCACGTGAAACGGCCAAAATAACCGCACAGTTACTCGGGATATCTCCGAGCGAGGTTGCTGTAGCCTCGACCGGGGTGATCGGAAGACCTCTGCCCATGGAGCGAGTCAGGGTAGGTCTAAAGCAGCTGCTAGCAAAGCCGCTGGTTCGTCGCGGCAGAGAGGCGGCCACTGCTGTGATGACCACCGATCTAACAAGAAAGGAGGTCTACCTCACAGGATTAGTCGGTGGGAAGCGGATCTCGGTTGCTGGCTTTGCCAAAGGCTCCGGCATGATTGCTCCTAACATGGCCACGACCCTGGGCGTCATTGCTACTGATGCAAAGATTAGTAGTGTTCTACTTTCAAAGCTACTAAGGGATGCCGCTGATGCCTCGTTTAACATGCTCTCGGTTGATACTGACACATCGACCAATGACACACTGCTCGCATTCGCCACCGGCCAAAACGGACCTCGCATCACGAGTAAGAGACACCAGCAGGAGTTGTTAGAACTTCTGACCCTAGCATGCGTGGACCTGGCCCGCAGCATAGCTGCCGATGGCGAAGGTGCCACAAAACTGATCGAAGTCACAGTTGCTGGAGCCCGCTCTTTAAGAGATGCGCGCTGCATCGCTAAAAACATCATCAGCTCGCCCCTGGTAAAGACGGCGATCCACGGGGCTGACCCTAACTGGGGGCGCGTACTTGCTGCCGCCGGAAAGGACCCATCTGCCCGCGTCGAGCCGCAAAAAATAGATCTGACGTTTGCAGGAGTATCTGTAATGCGCCGCGGTGAGATCGTTCGCCACAATCGAAACCGAATACACAAATTAATGTTAGGCAAAGAGGTGCGGATTCACCTCAATTTAAACATCGGTAAAGCTTCAGCTAAGGCATGGGGCTGCGATCTTACACGCGGGTATGTTGATATAAACGTAAGTTACTCGTAACGGTACGCCCTCCAGGGCAAGCAAGCTCTCCCGACCACTACCACTTAGCGCTCGCACGCACTTCGTTTGAAGTGTACTGAATCTCGCCACGCGTCTTACGCTCGCGTTCATACTCAAGGCGGCTAAAATCCTCTTCCTTAAGCGAAAATAAAGTCAAAGTAGGATTGTGAAAACCGTAAGGCCCCGAAGGCGCTGAGAACTGAGTAATCACCGGGACGCGCTGAAAAACCTCGCGAAAGCGTTGGCGTAGAGCGGGCTCACCTTCAGGCTGACTAAAGTACCGATTGTAGAACAAACTAGAAACCACAAGATAATCGGCTCCGGAGCGACGCAGCGCTGTTGTATCAAGTTCTATAAGTATGCGCGCTCTCGGAATGTGCTCAACTTCAAAGTACTCCCCATGAAAGTTAGGGCAATATGGCTTCCAATCCATTAGCACCTTAGACCCATGCGGCAGGTTGGCCTTCATCCACTCTGCGAGCTGATCGCGAGTGTCATTAGTCACCTCTCCTGCTAACTGAATACTTCTCGATAGCGGCATAGCCACCAAACAGACGGCACACACAGGCACAAGAGCTCGGAACGCTTGATGCCGGTAGTGCGACAAAGCGCGCAACAATTCAGCCACTCCAAGGGCCAAAAAAGGCAAGCACGGCAAGATGTACCGCTCAGGCTGAGGAGCGGGCTTAGCCTTCACGTACTCCGCAGGCAAATAAAACAGCAAAGCCATTCCCAGCACCACCAGGTCCTCTACGCGACCTCTACGCAGCAGGAACCCCGCAGCTACACAACCGATAGCAGCAACGCTCCAACTCACCCCAGGACCGATGCTGCGCCAAAAATGATACATCCACAGTTGTGACCAAGCTGTAATTGTAACTGTGTGCCCGTTCTGCATGTGCTGTGACTCTGAAGTAAAGTCTTTTATGAACTTTGCAGAATTTAGCCAGGAGTAAGGAGTTGTCATCAAGAAGCCTAAAGGCGCTATAACAACCGCAAGCGCTGCCCAGACCAGCCATCTCGAATCAGGTTTGATACTACGGGATGCGAACCACGGAGCGCTTGCTGGAACAACGACCATCAAGATGCCCGAGTACTTAGTCCCCGCAGTACAGCCGGCGAGAATACCAGCGATGAGAAGCAGCGCTCTTCTCTGAGATTGCACCGCTATGATGGTGACCAGCACACAACTAAGCACCACAAAGGTAAGCAACGAATCCTCTTTCAGGTAACGGCTGCAAGTAACGTGGAGCGGGAAAACCGCCAATAGAAGCGCCGCCAGTCCACCGGTCTGCCTTGAGAATAGACGTCTACCGATCACATAGGTGAGAGCTATCGATCCGATCCCTGCCGCCGCACTCACTAAGCGGCCAGCGAAGAACGCAGTATCCCTAAAACTACCATCAATGCCCACCATGTGTAGAACTGAGTTGGTCGCATAGGTCAGGTACAATAGAAGTGAGGGGTGAAGGAAGTACTGCGGATCAAGGGTCTGACCATCAACCATCCGCATTATAGCATTTACCTTGGGCACCTCATCCGGATGGAAATTAGATGGGAGTCCGAACCTTATCCCGTAGAATCGCAGTCCAGTGCCGATCACCAACGCTGGCCAAATCAAGTTAAAGCCCTTAGCCCCACCATTGTGCGCCTCCGACGGTGACGAACCCCGCACGTACAGCGCCATGCCTGCCAAGGCACCTACTACCACTAATGCAACCGGCTCCAACTTATCTCGATCAGAATCGACGAAAAACACCAACACGACTGCTGAAGCTAGCGCCGCCCACGCAACAGGTAGACCAGCTACGCCAGCTCGTTGAGCTACCAGCCAGGCCAAAAAAACCAGCGCGACCAAAATAAAGCTCAAGGCTGCTAACTGCAACGGTGGGACGATCGCCACCTTTAGCGGAGATACAACCGAAACTCCTTTGATCTGAACACCCAGTTGACGCCCCCCACGTTCCCCCGCGGGAGAGAAGAAATTAAGCGATCTAACGGTGACAGTTATCGGGGAGCAATCAAGCGAAGTCGGCAACCGAACGCTCGGAGAATGGTCGACTACCAGCTCCTGCTCAGCTCCACCACACGATGACACCGCTACACGTGCTGGTTCATTAGCTCCGGGCCGATCGGTACCAAAGTGCAGCTCCAGCGAGTTAAGCCAACCGATAAAGCCGGGGATCGAGATAGTCGCTTTAGAGCCAACCCACGAATCTGATGAGAAATCACCTGCTACCACATTTCGCAGGTCGGCCCCGAAAAAACGGCGATCAGAAACCCTATCGCCGATGACCACTGCGGCCAGGCAGGCGCACAGCGCCAGGACCGCTAGGTGAAACCGAGGAACAACACTTCTTTCCATGCAGAACTCTTAACTTGGGAACTCGTCTGGGTCAACAGAGCCGCTGGCGAGAAGCGTCCTGCGCGATAATGCATGGCGCTGAAGCGATGCAGCAAATGATGCCTGCGGGGGCGACCACCCACGAGAGCGGAGGTGATCACCTAATGCCTTCACATCCACTATAATCGACACATCATCAACGAATTTGACGTATGGGTGCGCGTTCGGATCTAGAGCCTTAGGCAGAGAGTCAAAGGCGAACCTACCGGATGGACGCTTTACTAGCTCCTTGACCACCCGGTCGAGCGGAGGGAAATAAGAGGCGCGTGTAATGTTCTCTGACCTAAAATCTGCCCGACGAAAAACAAAGTGCGTAACTCCTTCCGGTTCAAGTAGCGCTACGACATCCTCCAGCGATTCTGCATAGTGTGCCCGCAATGACAATTCGCTGCGACGCCGCATCTCGAGGTTGTACCGCGGGTAAAACGGATGCGATGTCTCCGTTGTTACAAGAGCGCGGCGCACACCAAATAGCTGCATTCCATCGCAATGAGTTGGATGACACGCCACCAGTGATTCCTGCGGAGTATTCTCTCGCACCCACTGGTACATACCTCCCCTTTTGGTGCTCGGATAATTAAAATTTGCATCTCCCTGCAGTCCATCCCCGGAGCACTGATAAACAACACCTGCCAATCCTGCGAGTGCAATTAAGGCCGGCCAACAAGAACGCAAAGCACTCTCAGGCCGATTCGGATCGCGACGGATAAAAACACGCCAGACACCAACCGTGAATGCTGAAACCATAAAGAAGACCATCGGAATCTGAAGGTGCCTATCGGGGACAAACAATCGAAAAGCAAACACCCGCGCCAGTGAATAGGTGATCACGGAAGCTGCGCCGAAAAGAACGATCTCTGACGGCAACGCTACCCGTCGACGACGCATGCCAACTATAGCGAGTAATGCCAGCGCTCCAGGGACCATCCACCAGATGTGTGACCTCCAAAATTCTGTGGGCCGATACAGCCGCCCGATGAATGCCTGATAACCAAACAGCTTCACCTCTTCCAGAGCAGGACGTAGCGGTAAAAACGGGAATCGCCCATGCGGTCGCGAGAACTCCGGCATCTGCGAAGCCTCTGAAAATGACACCATCTGCCCGATATGCGGTGGACGCTGGACCACCAGCAATGCAACTACCACGAACAGCGGGGCTAAAACCAAAGAACGCACGATCCGTTGCCGCGCTAACAGCCGTTCCGCTCCACGAGCTGACATAAAACGCCACAACATCACTAGGCCGTAGGCTACTCCCACTATAAGTGCCCCTGGAGGATTGAGCATGGCACCTAAAAGGATAGTTGCCAAAGCGCCTCGATGATTACTCTTAGCTGCAAAATACAAAAACGCTCCAAATATCGCCGGAGTCCACCCACGCGGTAATCCCCCAGTCATACGCTGCATCGTATTTCGAGAGTGAAGCAGCCACAAAACCGCAACGGCTGCAGGAACAGTCGATGACATCGCCCGCACAGCCATAAAGAGCGCCCCAAGGGCCAGAGACACCTGTAGTAACATCATCCAGTGCCCGGTCATTATTGGGTCACGGGTCAAAAGAGTTATTCCATAACCAACATAGTAATGTAAGGTGGGCAAGCATCCACGCATCACCTCACTAACCAGATCGTCCTGAAACACATCAGGGTAGAGAGCATCATAAAGTGGATAAGTTTGTTGCGTAGCATCGTCTGTTGTCCAGATCGGATTAAACCAACGACCCTGCAAGCTTTTTACAAAGGCGATTCCGTAAAGGGCTAGCAAGACAAAGCTGACCACCCCGGCTACGGTGAACCGTCTAGACAGTACGGTGAAAGGTCTAAACAGCCGGGCGCCTCCTGTTTGACCACCAGGAAGCGGAACGTCCTGATTGCAAGGATTTTGAAGTGCTTGAACCGAAGTCGTAGGGCCTCTCTCCGGAAAATTCGGCGTGACGGTTAGTGCTTCCATAAAGAATATCTACAGGCCGAATCTTTGAGGGAGAGCATCTCGGAATCACCTCCCGGCTCGCGCTCAAACTACAACGGCCAACTGTCTTAAAACGACTGCTGACGCCGCACTCGGCCCTCAGCTACTTTTGAAACAGGGTCATTTGAGCCCAAGGCCAGGCTCACTCGTTAGAGTACAACTCGCCGGGAAACCTAGTCAAACCCCTTTGTTCCAGCTGAAGCATCGCCATAATCGCGCTATCTATCTGAAAATACTACCATGACAGACGCACTACCTCTGACTAAAATGCCGGGTAGTCAAAGCTTTAGAAAGCATTTATAAACATCGCAGAGTGGTGGATAGCCGTTTTTATCATCCACCACAGTTTAGCCCCGTGACTGTCTGTTAGCCGCCTGTAAGTTTGAGCCTAGCAGACCGGGGACCTTCACCTTAGGGGTTTATATGCGGTTATCTCTGCTTGGTTTAATTTGTCTGGCTGCGACCACCGCAGCAAATGTGATTGGCTGTGGTGGCGGTGGTGGTGGCGGCGGTGGCGGTGGCGGCGAATTCGTTGGGGCTGCTAATGTAAACGTGAGCTGCTCACCGCGCAAAATCGACTCTGGGGACCGAACCCAGGTTAGCATCGAACTCTCTGATGTCCATGAAAACGGCGTTGCTGTGAAGATTCGCTATCCGGTTGGTCTACGATACGTCCCCAGCTCTTCAGTTCTGCTGGTTGGCGAGCGCGAGCTGGACGTTTCGCCTACCGTAAACGCTAGCTCCGATGAGGATGATGTAACTTACCTCGTTTTTTACCTGTCGCAGTCTCAGTTCCGACGCTCAAACCAGGAGTACTCTGGAGAGTCCGGCACTCTGGTAGTGCAGCTCGAGGGGCGCAAGACAGTGGTGGATGGTGAGATTGAGGTTGATCCTGACGTTGACGATCCGGCCGAAGATAACGCGGTCGAATTCGACATAGCAGCGCCTGAGTTCATCTCTGAGGCCTCGACCTCAATCTCCGTAATAGCCCAGGAATAGTAACGGCATGGGCATCTGCGGCTTTTCGCTGTCCTCGCTTTGCTAGGTCCAATAAGTAAAGGCTCGACTCAGTCTCCTTACGCATTCTAAGCGGCGCGCTTAGTTGTTTACCCCAGCCCGATTTATTTTGAAATAAACCCTGCGCGAGCGATTTGCTGATTTCAAAGCCGCGATTCTCAAGCTTCTTTGCTAACATCAAGCTGTACCGTCCAGAGCTAGAGTCTCTCATGACATTAAAATTTCACACGCTTAAGCACATAGGAGTTTGTTGTCTTCTACGGCGCAACTTGGCTGTCCCCTTGATCTTCATGGGCCAAGATTGCGCTCGCCCAGCAATTCTCATTCATTTTTTTCAAAAATGAATGAGGCTGGGTTTCATCACTCGCGCCGGGTTTATTTAACACTTCCGAGTAGACAGGGTTAGAACTGCGGTGTCCGGTGCCGTGCGCTGGCAGGTTGCCTCTTGGTAAGCTCTTTACTATAATGCTTCGTAAAAGTCCGTACCAGTAAAACTGGCCAGGCTTTTGCTGAACATCACTATAGGTTGTTGTTTTGATTCGCATCCGCGAATCGATAGCGTCCCCCAAAAATCTGGATTTCGCCATTGAAGACCTGCGGAGAACGCCATATGCTTGGGAGAAAATTCTCAAAGTAAGGAAGCACCGTGGGCCAACACCGTCAGATACTTCTCAAGAACATAAACGAAGCAGGTCAGAATACCCTAGTGGGCTACGAGTCTCGCGGCGGCTACGCAGCGGTGCGTAAGGCGCTCACTATGGACCCCGTTGCCATTATCGAGGAGGTCAAAAAATCTGGGCTCCGCGGACGTGGCGGAGCGGGATTTCCAGCAGGCCAGAAATGGAGCTTCGTCCCTCGCAATACAGGTAAACCGACCTATATCATCTGCAATGCCGACGAGAGTGAGCCCGGCACCTTCAAAGATCGGCTTCTTTTAGAGCGCGACCCGCACGCAATTATTGAGGGGATGATGATCGCCGCCCTCTCCGTACAGAGCCACTGGATGTGCGTATACATCCGAGGCGAGTACGCCTACCCGTACACGGTGCTAAAGGCCGCGGTCGATGAGTGCTACGCCAAGGGATACCTCGGTGATAAGATATTTGGTAGCGATTATCAGCTTAACCTAGTGGTTCACCGCGGCGCAGGTGCTTACATCTGCGGCGAGGAAACAGGCCTTATCGAGTCACTCGAAGGCAAAAAGGGACAGCCGAGGCTAAAGCCCCCGTTCTTTCCGGCGACGATGGGATTGTATTACTCTCCGACTATTCTGAACAATGTAGAGACCTACGCGGCAGTGCCATGGATCATCTCCAACGGTGGTGATGCGTATGCGCAGATCGGAACCGAGAAATCCAAGGGCACAAAGTTGGTTTCAGCTTCAGGGCATATTAATAAGCCGGGAGTTTACGAGATAGAGCTGGGATACCCCTTCAAGCGCTTTCTTGAGGAGGAATGTGGCGGAATGTTAAACGGTCGCAAGTTGAAAGCGGTTATACCTGGAGGCTCTTCAACGCCAATCCTGCGCGCTGACGAGATCGAGGACGCCGTGATGGACTATGAAGGCTGGAGCAAGCTCGGAACTATGCTCGGTTCAGGCGGTGTCATTATAATAGACGACTCGGTTGATATGGTTGATGCCATCCGCAATCTTGCTCACTTTTATGCCCATGAATCGTGCGGCCAGTGCACTCCGTGTCGCGAAGGGGGCCATTGGGTAGAGAAGGTATTTAACCGCATGCATCAGGGGCAGGCTGTTGCTAGCGACGTAGAGCTTCTTGAGAGTATTGTTAAACAGATAGCTGGCCATACCATCTGCGCTCTTGGTGATGCTATTGCCATGCCGGTGCGCAGCTTCCTCGCCAAGTTTCCAGAGGAGTTTAAAAACTGCATCAAGGATTCTCTCGATGGCAAGCCTCCGCGTTCGAGTCAGCTCAATGCTCAGCTCTCTTCGCAACACTAACGCGTGGCGAGGGCCTAGTGCCCTCCTCCGTCCGGCATGGTTCGCTATTTTTTTGTTTGCGACCTGGCTGGGCCTTACATGCGGAGCAGCAGCTCAATCGGCTACAAGAGAATCATCATCGAATGCTTCAGATACAACATCTCCAAGTCCGTCAGCTGTCGCCGAGGCTGCCCCGGCGATCGTCTGGGAGCCGTTAACAGAGGGACTTGAGGCCACTCACTTTCAGGTTGCCTCCGGAGGGTTACTTTCTTCATATGCCGTTGCTGTGCGAGCTTCAAGTGCTCGCTTTATTCCGCGCTCAATACGCGCTGCCGAATACGGTTGGAAGAAGGCATCTGCCCAAGCTCTATGCAAGGCCAGCGGAGCCTCCGTCTGTATCAACTCAAATTTCTTTGACGAGCAAGGCAAGCCACTCGGTGTAGTAATTAGTCGCGGCATTCAACATCAAAAGGTCCACAACGGTGGCGGCACACTCACCGGCGTATTCTTTGTTACCTCGGACAGTGTAGCGATTACTCATCGCAGCCTTTTCTCGGCCGAAAAGGTACTTGAGGCTGCGCAAGCCGGACCGCGACTCATCTCTCAAGGTGCACCCGTGGTTGGAGTAAAGGATTCTTCAAGCGCCACAAACATCTCTCTTGTATGCATTAACCAGGAGCAGAGCGTGATCCTGATGCGCGTCTCTTTGGCCATGTTCGGAGGCTCATTAACTGAACTTCAATCAGTACTCCTACGTCCAGAGCTTGGATGTGTGGAGGCGCTTAATTTCGATGGTGGAGGTTCTTCGCAGCTGTATATATCAGGTGGCATTTCAGGTCATGAGGGTGCTACTCGTGAGGAGTTTCTGCCGGGGCGGGACGAAGTACCGGTCGTGTTAGGACTCTTTAGTCGAAGGTAATCTAACGCAGACGCTATATTGATGTGCAAAAGTCCGTGCCAGAAAAACTAGCAAGGCTTTTGCTCTACTTCTGCTATAGGTTGTTGTTTTGATTCGCATCCGCGAATCGATAGCGTTCCTAAAAGGTCCGAATTTCCCCACGGCCTTCTGGAGAAGACTATGATACATTTTGCCTTCTTGGTTTTTGCTGATTGACATAGTTGAGTTTGCCGCAGTACCGTTACTTGAACGAACTTGAACCTGGCTTAGGTAGTTGCAGGTCGCGGACATGGCGCATCTGAAACGGGGTGATTCTAGCCCCGAGAGAGAGAGAGAGCTGCTCTGTATTGATCGTGTTTTTAGCTACCGAGACTGGTTTTAAGTGTAGAGCGCGCTTTAGCCGAGCGACACTTTTTGGTGTACGGGAGTTCAAGAATGACTGTTCATGTGTTGGATCGAGAGTTCACTGCTAAGGATGTTCAAGAGATACTCAGAACTCTGACCGGTGGCAACGAGAAGATCGGCTTGGCGCTGCTCAACTACTACGCTCGCACTAATCTGGTACCAACCACTGGCAAATCAAAGAGTCGTGGCAGACCCAAGTACTCATATGCAGACCTGTTGCTGCTCTGCTGGCTCTTCCGCATGAAACGCGAGGGCTTGCCAGTTAATCGATTTAGGCGTGGTATAGACTATCTGCGCAAGAAGCTCCCTAAGCTGCACAAAAATCCTAGCGATATGGTGTTGCTGACTGATGGAAAGCAGCTATTTATCAAGCACCGAATTCAAGAAAAGGGAGAGATAGCTGAGGTGCTAACCGGAAAGAAGGCTGGACAGTACGTCTGGGCCTACGCGATCGGCTCGCTGATAGAGGAGGTCGACAAAATCATAAGCGAAATCTCGGCCAACGAAAAGTCTGATGCGCCTCAAACTAACGAGAGAGTTGCGGCCTAACGACTCACTCCGATAGTGTGCTATGGTGCAAATCATCACTGTCTAAGTTTTTAACCTAAGAACGCAAAGTGGCTGTACATCATTCTGCCATTTTATCGCTATGTAACTGTTATTTTTAGGAAGACACCCCATGAGCAAGGCTAATACGATTAAACAGATATTTGCACTTCTGTGGGAGCGGAAGGCGTGGTGGCTAGTGCCTATGGTAGTAGTATTCCTATTAGTTGGACTGCTAATCGTAGCCACCCAAGGCTCAGCACTATCTCCTTTTATTTACGCGCTGTTCTAAACTGGGGCCTTTTTCCCAGTTTATTCAAAAAGAGCAATTGCGGTTTTGTTCCTACTCGCCGGTGTTAAAGGGTGCCGCGTATGCTTCATCGTTAAATAGCTCTATGTGTGGACAAGGCTTGAGCCGCAATCTCAAAAAGCTGGCGAGCAGTTGCCATTTTTAAGCATGAATCAGATTTCCTGGACCAGCTCAATCAGGAAGCCGTGCACTTAACGCTGCGGCGAATTCGCGCGGGATATCCATCCCCCTTCGGGTCGACGCATCCATGAACATTAAACAGACCCTAGCATCAACAGCGACTTTACCCTTCTCATTTAAAATACGTTGATGCAACTTAATCGTCCGCCCCTCTATGCTTGCTGCGTCGCAGGTTACCTCTACTGGACCGGCCCTCACTTCACGCTTGTAATCAGCCTCGACCCGCGTAACAACAATAACCTTCCCTTGACCCATCAGCACTTCATTCGGGAATCCCACCGCCTCTACAAGCGCCGCACGCGACTGCTCAAAAAGCGATAAAATTCGCCCATGGTGCACATGGTCGTAGACGGCCGCAATCCACGACGAATCTATTTCAATCTGAATCGAGAAGTGGCCCTTATCCAATCGCCTCAAACCCCTTGAAGCCATACTGGTCAGGGTTGTTCACGATCAGCGAAAGCGCTATTACCTTAGGCACAAAACGCCGAGTCTCGCCTGGCAGATGTCCACCGCGTGCAAGCTCCCAAAAATCGCCCTCGCCAGTCCTATTCATCAATTTATTGATAGCTCCGCGGCCGGCATTGTAGGCCGCTAACGCTAGGTGCCAGTCCTGAAAGGCTAAGAAAAGGTCTCGCAAGTGCTGAGCCGCCGCCTCTGTAGATTTTTTGAAATCTGTACGGTCGTCCCTGCTTCGGTCCACCTTTAAGCCGTAGACTTGCGCCGTGGACTTCATAAACTGCCACATGCCGCGTGCGCCCGCCGGACTAGCTGCCCGAGCATTTAGCCCACTTTCTACTGCTGCCACCGAAACCAACTCGGCCGGCACACCAGCCTCCTTGAGCACCTTAGCCATCGGGCCAAACTTCTCGACACCCTTAGCCAGGATATCGTTGACGGTGCCCCGCTCGCGGGTCATAAACCTCTCTAGCTCGTGCTGAACTTCCGGCGTTAACTCGAGGTCAACTCTTGGAAGAACGCGGCTTGAGCGCACGTATTGCTGTTTAGGGGTCCTTGCGGATGAATCAAATAGTAGCTTCTCGTCGGCTGCCAAACCGACCTGCTTCGAGTTGTTGGTCTCTATCCCCTTCCTGCGAAACTGTAGTCCGCACCCAGTTGTCAGGGCTGATACGACTGATAGCAATACGATAAGTTTTAAGGTTCGCACCGTGCAGGAGAAAAAGCCTCCCAGGCGAACCCGGTTCATTTGGGTTAATTTCATAAGTCACTTGTTCCGTTCGGTCCTCCGGCTATTGCCCTTGGTTAGGATTCTGCCGTTTTAACATACGGCGCTCCGTTGAGGACGGCTCGATAACCCCTAAAGTACAGCCCAACTGACCGCCGGAAGCAAGATTTGAAGATTAACCGGTCAATACAGGTTCAGATAGATAGGGCTTAACTATCTGTTACTAATTATATTTATTGCGCAGCACTCACGTTTGATTCAGTCAAACGGGCTCGAATTATCAATGAGTCGTCGAATAATCGTTCCCTCATCAGCGAAACCTGCATCTTATCTCACTGAACCCCGGAGGCTATGTGTGCCGTCTCCGGTTTTCACCTCTGTTAAACCTTAAACAGGAAGAACCAGAGGCTGCCGTTTCGGGTGTGACTATGCAAAGGATTGCTTCTCTGTTGTTTCGAGGTGTGCCATCACAGATGGTGGTGCGTGGCGCTGCAACGTTGATTTTGGCCTGTTTTCTCTCTGGCTGCTCCCCTTTCAGAGCCCTAAAGAGTGGGGCCAGTGGCTCGTGGCTAGATAACGGGTCCCTAGCGCTATCACGCCCAGTTCCGACTCAGGTTTCGACTGAGCGCGCGAGTCTAGCCGCTAGTAGCATCCCAGCGCTCTCACAATCAGACGTTGCTCAGATAGTCATTTCTCGCTCTAGCCGTACTATCACTGCCATACAACCGGGGTCCGCTCCGATTACATTCAAAACTGAAGGCGCCCAACTCCTCCCAGCGGGCTCATTCTCCATTACTCTCAAGGAGAACGGTCCACTTTGGTACGCACCGAACGAGTACTTCACCAAACGTGCCCTGCCGGTCCCTGAGCAAGGGAGTCGCGCTCGTTTTCTACGAGCGGCGCTTGGGCAGCAAGCGTTGTACCTTAACGACCAGACCCCAATCCATTCAGGACCGGTCTGGCTACGCGAGATCGGGGGTTTGCGCCTCAAGAGGTCGGAGATGGACCAGTTGTATAGCCTTGTTACCGTTGGCACCCGAGTCGAGGTTCGTTAATCTAGCTCACTGTACTTACTTGACCGATGGCGGTATGCTCCTCCGGTGGAGCGGCGGTAAGTTATGTCTGAAAAGAAGTTTCAAGAGTTGCGTGGCGGTTTGATAAAAAAGAAGCAACGCCGAGTAGTTGGGGTGTTTATAGATGGTGTAAACCTTGACCGTGCTACCCGACGGCTGAACCGTAAAGTTGACCTAAAAGCGCTAGTAAGAGGTGTCTGCTCGGGCAGCGAGCCTGTAGTAGCGCGATACTACACGGTCATTCCACACGAGGACGACTCACGCCAGCGTGCATTTTTAGATGCCGTAGCACGTGCCGGCCTTACCGTTATTGTTAAGCGGTTACCACCTAAGGGAATTGAAAGGCAGGTTACCTCAGACATCGAGCTGGGCGCAGACCTGGTGGCTTTCTCGCTCGGGCTATCCTCGTTTAGCAAGGAAAACGAATACCTACCTCTTGAGCTTGAAGCGGCAAAGAGATTCGCGGCATCTGCTGGCACAGAGCGAGACGCAGAGAACGTGGCACTAAACCCCGATTCCCTAACGCATACTCACCGTTCAGGGGGCCCACTGCTACACCTAGACGATGACACCGAAAATATCCGTAGATCAGTTGTCGTAATCTGTCCTAGTCGGGACTTATCCTATCCGATGAGTTTGGCCAAGAACCTAGGAGCAGACACTACAACTGCGGACTTTAGTCAGACCGCTGGCGCTGACGTATTGAAGTCAGCGGCTAAGTGGATGGACCTCTCTGGTTCCGAGACGATCTGGAAAGAATAGCCCGGTTTTTCATTGACCTTGCAGCCCCCCTGCTCGATAATTCTTGTTTACCATTAGTAACGGCGACCGCTATCGCTAGAAACTAATGTAAAACGCTATAGCTGCTTAAGCCCAAGTTCTCCGTGAGTATCGGAAAACGTAGTGATCGGAAAAATTTCATGAAGCCTGTCCGTAAGTATCCTGGAAAAAAATCATCACCGGCACCACAATCCATATCGGGCCGAGTACCACCGCAAGCTCTTGAGGCAGAGGAATCGGTGCTTGGAAGCATCCTCCTTGATAATCAGGCGATCAACGTTTGCCTGGAACGCATTCGCGCCGAGGATTTCTATAAAGCAGCACACCAAACTATATTCGAGGCGATGACAACACTGTCAGAGCGACGTGAGCCGATCGATATCATTACTCTCGGTCAGCAATTACGAACGATGGGACAGCTTGAGGCCGCCGGTGGAGCGCAGAGCCTCTCATATCTGGCTTCATCAGTCCCTAATGCCGCCAACGTCGCCTACTACGCCCGAATGATCAAAGAGATGTCGATTCGACGCAGACTTATACACGAATCTACTGACATCATTAACTCCGCGTTCGAACTTGAAGGCGATATCGAAGAGTTTCTCGACAGCACCGAGCAGCGCATTCTTGGAGTATCGGATTTTCGGGTGAATTCATCGTTTTCTCGGGTCAGCGATGTAGTTCAAGATTCAATCCGAATCGTTGAGAAGCTCTATGATCAGAAGGAGCCGGTAACAGGAGTGCCCAGTGGCCTGACAAAACTCGACCGAATGACTGCGGGATTTCAGCCCTCCGATCTGGTTATCGTTGCTGCGCGCCCATCGATGGGAAAGACAGCTTTAGTGCTCGGCTGGAGCCAATTTGTTGGCATATACCACCGTAAGCCGGTAGCATTCTTCTCACTTGAAATGTCTAAAGAGCAGCTAGTCTTGCGTATGCTCTGCAGCGAATCTCGGATTAATAATTCCAGCGTGCGAACAGGAAACCTCTCCGAGCGTGACTTTGCCCGAATAGTAGATGGTGCTAGTCGTATATCAGAAGCAGAGATATTCATCGACGACACACCTGCCCTAACGATCACAGAGTTACGGGCTAAGGCACGCCGGCTTCATCGTGACCACGAACTCGGACTAATTGTCGTAGATTACCTCCAGCTTCTGCGAAGCCCGGCATACAGCAACTCGCGAGAGCAAGAGATCTCCGATATCTCACGATCTCTCAAAGCCCTCGCAAAAGAGCTTCACGTCCCCGTTGTGGCCCTCTCTCAGCTCAATCGCTCGGTTGAATCTAGAACTGACAAAAGGCCCATGATGTCTGACTTGCGAGAGTCGGGCGCTATCGAGCAGGACGCGGACCTAATAATGTTTATTTACCGAGACGAGGTCTACAACAAGGAGACCCCAGACAAAGGTGTGGCAGAGATCATCATCGCCAAGCAACGTACCGGACCTACCGGTGCTCTCAGAGTTGCCTTCTCAGGTGAACACACTCGCTTTGACAACCTAGAAGAGACCGATTTTGGCGCTCTCGACGATGGAGCCACCGGGACTTTCTAGTCGGCTCACAGAGCTGCTCGCGTCGGGCCGGCGAGCACATGTAGGCGGTTCACCGCGCAATAATGCTCTAGGCGGTTCACCGCGCAATAATGCTTCAGGCGGTTCACCGCGCAATTGAAGCGGACGATAGCATCGCCAGCAGCTGCTGAGGCCAACGTACCATGGCGTAAGTTGGCTTATCTTTAAGACGAGCAACCTCCGGCACCACCGCCTCTAAAGACTCCTGTAATTTGGTATCTTGAGCATCCTCTGGAGTTTCTGGCTGCTGCTTCTTTAAAAGCCACCAGACTACATTCACTTCAGAGCCAAGCTCTGGTTCCTGTGCCAATAGGTCTTGGGCAAGCTCGATCTCCTCGACTGCTCCCTTAGTATTTCCTAAAGCTCCCCGGGCAAGCGCGCGCGCTAAATGCACTCTTGCTCCAGCACCCACACCGGGATTAAGCGCTATCTGTTCACCCAAGAAACTATCCGCCGTTGAGTGCTGATTCATAGCAACCAGGAGACTTCCATGATAGCCCAACTCACTGGCGCTAGGAGCCAGCTGAAAGGCCTCATATGAGTAACACAACGACTCCTGCTCAAGACCTTCGGCGAACGCCAGGTTTGATATTGAACGAGCTACAAGCGCAGCTTGGGGCCAATTCTCAGCCTGCGAGAAAGCTTCGAATGCCAGTTTAAGTTGCTCCCGCCCCAGGGCCAATTTACCCTGCCCCACATAGGCATCAGCCATAGCTATCGCATACCGCGGATGATCCCCTTGTGACGCACGAAGTGTTCGCAGCAACTGCGTGGCCTCATCCAAGTGCCCCTGCTGACCGAGAACCACTGCCAGGTTGTAAGTTATGGCAGGATCTCCGGGGGCAAGTACCAGGGCCTTCCTAAGACGAGCCTCAGCATCAAACAGCCTTCCTCTGCCCGCGATTCCGATCGACTCTGAAACTAACCCGGAAACCAACAGCTCTTTAGAAGACAAGAACTCCTTAGAGCCTGAACCAGAAGCTGTGACTGCGAAGTCGGCACTCTCGCGTGATACGGCACACCCGGCGATGCCGAGAGAGACAACCACAAGTAACGCTGTATCGCGTAATACTCGAACCATAAAAATCTGCCAAAAATAGAAACTGCTCACCGGTGTTAAAGGTTGTGGTTCATGCTTTATCTTTAAAGCTCGCCATTTAGCTGCATTTGCTGAGTAGTTGCCAAAAATAATATGCCTTCCCGGACTACACGCTCGACGAATACTTCGCAGCCAACAGTATTAGCAACCCAAGAGCTGCGACTACGTACGTTACCTTATCCCGCAAAGCAAATACCAGTGGATCGTCATGTACGATACCGCGACGGGCGAGCAACCATATACGACTAATCCAATACAGCAAAAGGGGGCAGGCCAGCCAGACTAATGCAGGGTTGGAGTACAGCCGTGCGATTTCATGGCTACTGACGTAAAGTGCTAAAACCAAAACAGAGATATACCCACTAGCTGCGCCAAACGAAGCAATTTGCTCTAAATCCCCAACCCAGTAACCACGACCCCAGGTTTTTTTCTCGTTACGTTGCTGAAGAACCAGCAGCTCCGAGAACCTTTTGACACACGCCAAGCTAAGGAACAGAAACATTGATAGACCCATAAGCCACTGAGACACCTCAATCCCAGATGCTATCCCTCCCCCTACTATGCGGATCGTGTAGAGCATGGCCAGCAAAATAATATCAACCAAGGCCAGCGCCTTAAAACGCAGCGAGTACAAGGTCGTCAAGACTAAGTACAACCCCAGAAGGACCACGAACCCCCAATTAACACCCGCTGCGACAGCGAATGCTGAGAGGAACAAAAATGGGAAGAGCAGCAACGCAGATCTCAGAGGCCACTCGCCAGAAGCGCACGGGCGCTTGCGCTTGCGAGGATGCTGCCGGTCCGAGTCGAGATCTAGCAGGTCATTAAGCACATAAACCCCAGAGGCGCAGAGTGAGAAAGATATAGCTGCAAGTAAAGAAGCTGCAACCGCCGCTGCATCGAACCACCGATGGGCTAGAGCCACGGGGAGGAACACCAGCATATTTTTAAGCCACTGATGGACTCTAATGCCCTTGAGCCACGTCGCAAGGGTCGGCCCTGTAACTGAGATCACCTCACCGGTGGGAAATTTAGACCTAAAACGCCTGATCAACTTCTTAGAGGAAGAGACACAGACTTGATGCTGTGCCCCCTCCCAGACCGCTAAATCGGCCACCGAATCACCTAGATAACTCCACGGTTCGTTGCCTATATGAGCTCTGATGGCCTCCTTCTTGGCCCTTCCCTTGAGATTACAATGTTCCTCTGACGCAACGATGCTATCGATCGAACCGATCCGACGAGCAACACCGGCAACCAGGCTATGATGAGAGGCCGAGGCCAGCACCACTCTAGCTCCACCCTCTCGCTGCTTCCGCAGGTAAGAGACTACCTCCTCACGAACCGGGAGGTTTTCATATCTAAGTGAACCTGCATGCTCTGCCAGTTTAGCCTTTAGACAAGCTCGACCGCGAAATAGCCACAGAGGCACTAAGAAAACTATCCACGGGCGGCGCTTCACTGCTATCAGCAAAGATTCATACAGCAGGTCGGTAGCTAGAACCGTGCCATCGACATCGGCGCATACCACCCTCACTTGAACTAGATTCTCTGTAGATTCACCCTGCATTAACTCGCCCTCTTCAACAAACGGCATCTCTCTTTACCCCGTATCGTACGCCACCATAAACACAACAAAAAGGGGCAATCTGAATAGAGATGGATTGCGCGAGCGTCCTAGAGCGGGCTACCCTCATCCTACCGACAGGGTGCCTAAAGATGACCAATAAAGATACAAAGAGAGAGTGCCTCTCATGGGGCCGATACCCCAGGCCACACAACCAAAGGGCCCTAGTGCTGCGCTCGCTTTCTGAGCCTTTACCGCGCTCGGCTCAACCGCAGTCAGTGCTGCCCTTTGGTTTGGGCCGGAGTTACGGTGACAGCTGCCTCAACGACGACAATACCGTTATTCCGATGGCCAGCTTTGACCATTTTATCGCCTTTGATGCTACCAGCGGTGTTCTCAGAGCTGAGGCGGGCACAAGCCTGGCGGCTATCTTGGACACCTTTGTGCCCCGTGGGTGGTTTCTGCCAGTCTCTCCTGGTACGAAGTTTGTTACCCTTGGTGGTGCCGTGGCAAACGACATCCACGGTAAGAATCACCACATTGCAGGAACCTTTGGCCGCCACGTCCGTCGTCTAGAGTTACTTCGCTCCACAGGCGAGCGGATTATCTGCTCCCCCAACGAACATCGCGAGTTATTTGAGGCTACGATCGCTGGTCTAGGTCTAACTGGGCTGATCACCTGGGTAGAAATTCAGCTGATACCGATCCGCTCTCCATACCTCGACACTCGCACAACTAAATTTCGCAACCTTGATGAGTTTTTCGATATTTCACGGGAGAGCGATGCGCTTTATGAATACAGCGTATCGTGGGTTGATTGCACATCGGAGGGTCAGAATTTAGGGCGCGGTCTATTTATGGCTGGCAACTTCTCTGAGCGGAACAAGCCAGGTAAACGTTGCAACCTATCGCTTCCATTTCCGTGCGACGCTCCAGGCTGGCTGCTCAACTCACTCTTCATGAAGAGTTTCAATACGCTCTACTACAACAAGCAGTTGAGCCGCGTGGTGGATGGTCTGACGCACTACGAGCCTTTCTTTTATCCGCTGGATGCGATCCTAAATTGGAACAGGATGTACGGTCGGCGTGGTTTCTTTCAGTACCAACTGGTAGTCCCATTCGAACAAGACCGCAGTATCATTAAAGAGATATTTGCACGCATCGCCAGGTCGAAACGTGCATCTTTTCTCGCTGTCCTTAAAACGTTCGGAGACATAGCATCGCCGGGAATGCTATCTTTTCCCCGCAAAGGCGTCACCTTAGCCCTTGATTTCCCTAACGACGGAGCCCCGACTCTCTCTCTTATGAACGAGCTTGACTCAATTGTTTTTGCTGCCGGAGGAGCACTGTACGCTGCCAAGGATGCCAGAATGTCACCAAGTGCATTTGTTTCGTCCTATCCGCGACTACAGGAGTTCACTAAATACGTGGACCCAGGATTCTCATCGAGCTTCTGGCGCAGGGTGGTATTATAGAGATTCGATTTGAAATGGAGTCAACATGAAGAGCGTTATGATTATCGGGGCCACCTCTGCTATTGCAACTGAGGTAGCGCGTGAGTTCGCCAAAAGTGGTGCATCTCTCTTTCTATTAGCGCGCAACCAAGAACGACTAGAAAATATTGCTAGCGATCTACGGGTGCGTGGCGCCCATACTGTTCACACAGCGACTTTTGACGCCCATGACCTAGAATCTCACTCGCGTCGCCTCGATCAGGCTCTTGAGATAATTGGCGACTTAGATGGTGTACTGATCGCGCACGGAGAGCTACCAGATCAAGCAGCCTGCCAGAGCGAATACGCCGATACTGAACGCGCTTTGCGGTCTAACCTGCTAAGCCCAATCGCATTGCTAACCTGGTTGGCAAACTACTTCGAAAAGCGTGGCAAGGGCAACATAACGGTAATCTGTTCAGTAGCCGGGGACCGCGGCAGGCAGAGCAATTACGTATACGGGGCAGCCAAAGGCGGCTTAGCAACGTTCCTGCAGGGCCTCCGGAATAGGCTCTCGTTTGCTGGCGTCTCGGTGACGGCTATCAAACCGGGCTTCGTTGATACGCCTATGACCCAGCATCTCCCCAAAGGACCCCTGTTCGCCGATCCACAATCGGTCGGAAAGCGCATTCACAAAGCGATGCTTAAAGGGGAGAACGTGGTGTATACCCCTTGGTTCTGGCGCTTCATCATGCTGATTATTCAGCATATCCCTGAAGCGATCTTCAAGAGGCTACGTTTATAAACCCAGCCACATTCAATTTTTTCAAAAATGAATGAGGCTGGGTTTATTTCATAAAACTGCGTCGCGAGAGCGCCGAGAATGGTGATTTTTCGGGCCCGAAGGGCGAATTCAAAAATCGATTTTCGGGGCCTAAATCGTATCGCGATACATTCCGGTCCGAAAATCGATTTTTGAGCCGAAAACGCGCCGTTATCGTGGCTCGCAGTAGCAGGCTTCATGAAATATGCGGGCTTGCTCTGGACGGTACTGCTTGATGTTAACAAAAAAGCTTGAGAATGGCGGCTTTGAAATCAGCAAATCGCTCTTAGCACCTATTGTATAAGACGATTTTTCAAAAATCACTCGCGCAGGGTTTAGCTGCACCTCACATCTCAAGCAGAAAATTGATCTGCTTCACCAGAAGCGACTCAGCCCTAAATTTCTCACAGAACATATCTGCCCCGCGTTCAAGTGAGACAAACTCGAGATCATCGCCACAGGCAGTGAGCATAATGACCGGTATATCACCGCCGCTGCCGTCGGTGTCGACCCCACGAAGTGCCTGGAGAAATTCAAAGCCATCCATTTCAGGCATCTTATAGTCTGATACAATCAGATCTACCGGTTTCTCTCCCAGAACATCTAGAGCTTCAGTTGCTGACTGTGAAGCGATCACCCTAAATCCTGCTCGCTCAATAATCCTTTTCAGAAACTTTAGCTGCTCTGCATCGTCATCTACCACCAGTACTGATTGGCTACGATGAGACAACCGTTGTGAAGGCTTGGTATTCTCATGTCGATCCCACATCGCCACTCCAAGCACCTCTGTGTCACTGTACGAGCCCGGAATCTGCACGCCACGTTTTGGATTCGCCGCCCTAACGTTTCCCATACTCACAATCTCCTCTCTATTAAGATCCATCAATTAACGCGCGCATCCTGCTCCGGAACCAACTCCTGATTCTGTAAGATTCCTCGGCACGACCGGCTATCATCTTTTGCTTTGGTGGCACTTTTTACTAAACTACCGGCCTCACCCAATAGCGCGCACACAAATCCTAGCTTTAGCTAGTAAAGGAAATCCGTAGAACTAGCGTTCGTTGATCATTCTTTCTTGCTATCCCCTGATCAGAGATGCACTATCTCTGGTGAGTAGTTACACAGTTTTTATCACAATCCGGCAATTGAATAGCAATCGCTATGCGGTGCTATAGCCAACTGCTATTGCTGGTGATTTGCGTAAAGATCTGCACTTTGTTTGGGTTTACTCGGTAAAACGTGCTAAAAGGCAAATACGGAGTTAGGGATAGACAGACAAGATGAACAAGAAAATAGCCATAGCGATAATCGGAGGGAGCGGGTACGGCGCTGGAGAGGTTCTGCGAACTCTGTGTGCTCATCCCGTTATGGAAGCAGTACAGATAGTTTCGCGCTCTCACGCTGGAACCCCGGTCGCGTCTATTCATTCCCATCTACAGGGGGTTTCCAGACTATCTTTTGTTGAAGCGCTTCCTCCGGGCTGGTGGCAAGGCTACGAGCATGCAGCGGTGGTGTGTTCAGTCCCCACCGGCTCGGCGATACCCACGATCACTGAACTACGAACCCAGGGAGTGCCCGAAGATGTGCCTATAGTAGACCTATCTGGGGATTTGAGGTTATCAGACCCAACGATCCATGCTGCACACTACCCCGAGGTGCCATTCGCCCCGGAGCTACGAGATACCGCGATATACGGGCTTCCTGAATTGGGAGGTGTTAATATTAGCAAAGCTCAACTGATCACAAACCCTGGATGCCTGGCGACCGCCGCGATCTTGGCTTTGGCCCCTCTCCGTGACAGCTACGGGGTAACGTCTGTGGCTGTTGACGGCAAGACAGGTACATCGGGGGCGGGACGCGAACCGCAACCCTCGATGCACCACCCGAGTCGCGCGCACGATTGCACTGCATACAAAGTTTTGGGGCACCGCCACGAACCTGAGATTCTACAGGCCCTCGGTAGCTCTTTTACAGCGCAAGATTCATTCATGTTTGTACCACATCTACTGCCTGTATCGCGAGGATGTTTAGTATCCTGCTACGTCAGCTGCAAGGATGCCGACTCCGCCTCTCAAATCACCAAGCTGTATAGCTCCTTCTACGCCAGTGCCATCTTCGTTAGACTGCGCAACCGGCCTGTCAGACTGGTCGATGTCGTTGGCACTAATTTCTGCGACATACACCTAGTTACCCGAGGTAGACAGGTGTTTGTTTCGGCTGCTCTTGATAACCTAGGCAAAGGCATGGCCGGTCAGTGTATTCAGAACCTAAACCTACGATTCGGGTTACCCCAGGAAACTGGGCTAATGACCCCGGCGCTTGGGCCGGTCTAAACTAGAAACTATGAAGCAGGCTAATTCAGAAAAAGCTGAAATACTACTAGAGTCATACCCACAACTAGCTAGTTGCCAGGGAAAGACCTACCTCGTTAAATACGGCGGCTCTGCGATGGAGTCTATCGATGTGCGTCGCTCTGTCTGCGATGAATTGGCCGGACTGGTAGGCTTAGGTATTCGGATAGTTGTTGTCCACGGCGGCGGAAAAGAGATTTCGCGCCTTCTTGAGCGGCTTGCCATCGAATCTCATTTTATTCAAGGCCAACGTGTGACCAGCGTTGCAGCGATGTCAGCGATCGAGATGGCGCTCTCGGGAGCAATCAATAAGGACCTCGCATCACGAATTACCCACTGCGGCGCCGATGCTATCGGGCTATCAGGAAGAGATGCACGCATATTCGTAGGGCGAACTATCGTCGGACCTGCCGGAGAGGACCTGGGATTAGCTGGAGAGGTTGTTAGTTGTAATACCAGACCAATTTACGCCTTACTAAATTCAGATTTTCTGCCGGTGGTTTCGCCGGTTGCGGAAACAGTGGACGGGCGGGCGCTGAACATCAATGCCGACTTTGCTGCTGCTGCGTTAGCTGGGGCCCTTAATGTCTCCGACTGCATTTACCTGACCGATGTTGATGGGGTTAAAGACGGAGAGCGAGTTGCAGCTCAACTTACTGAGACCGCTGTGAACGCCATGATCGCCGATGGTCGAATTATGGGCGGAATGATCCCTAAGGTGCAGTGTGCCGTGCGCGCGTTACAAGCAGGGTGCGCTCAGGCTACTATCTGCAACGCGGCTAAACCTATGATCGTTTCACAGGCCTTAACTCGCACACTACAATCAGGAACTGCAATTGTTTCTTAAGGGTAACCCTGTGCCTATTGGAATGCTACGTCGAGTATTACGAACATAAATAGCAGCACGCTAGCCAAGCCGTTTCTAACAAAAAACACCTGGTCGATCGACGCTAGTCCATGACGATATACAGTAACATGCTGACTCGTGATGAGCGTAGCAAAGATAGTTACGCCGCACCAAAACCACCCCCCCAACGCAAAAACCCAACCAAAAACGGCTAGAAAACAGATACACGCCACGTGCAGCACGACGGCTAACACTAGCGACCGCGGGATGCCGAGCCTACTCGGCACACTGTGCAGTCCAAGATTCCGATCAAACTCGGCATCCTGACAGGCATAAAGAATATCGAATCCAGCAACCCACATGGCTACTGCTGCCATGAGACTCACTGGCTGCCACGACCAGCTCGCTGTCAAGGCGTACCAGACGCCCCCTGGTGCAAATGCTAAAGCTAGACCCAAAACCATGTGACATAGGATTGAAAACCGCTTCACAAAGGAGTAGCCGAGCAACACCGCAAGAACCGGGATCGAAAGTGCACCGCAATGATTTCCCAATCCGAAAGATGCAACGACAAATGCTAATGCTGCACCCCCCGTAAGCAGATAAGCCTCGCCGATTGAGACTCGACCCGCTGGTATCTCCCGGTTCTTTGTGCGCTCGTTTAGCTCATCGATGCGAGCATCAGCCAAACGATTGCAGGCCATCGCCGCAAATCGAGCGGTCACCACGCAGATCAGTAAAAGTACAAGCTGCTTCCAACCCACTTGAAGCTGGTGCATGAGAACTACCAGCATGATCCCAGCAAAAGGCAGGGCGAAGATAGAATGCGAGAATCGCACCAAGCTACCCCAAACCTTTAATTTTTCCAGCACAACGTACATTCAAAGGACTACTTTGATTCCTTCCAGCGATGCCCCAAAGAGTGACTGACCCCCATACTATCGAGCACCTTCATCACGAATTGATCTACCATTTGTTCAACGGTAGCTGGCCGATTGTAAAAAGCCGGCATTGCTGGAACTATTTTAACCCCACAACGCGCCAATTTAAGCATATTTTCAAGGTGAATTGCTGAAAGTGGAGTCTCACGCGGAACTATAATCAATGGTCGACCCTCTTTCATAGTTACATCTGCTGCACGATGGACGAGATGACTAGGTATGCCGTGAGCTAGTGCGCCGAGCGTTGCCATCGAACATGGGACTACAACCATTCCAGATGTGAGCATCGACCCAGAGGCTATCCGCGCTCCGATATCCCGACAGTTGTAAAACGTGACGTTATCAGCGCCCGTCCCACACAACTTCTCAAGGTTCAGCGCGGCCGAACTTACCGCTATACCCTCCTCATCATTTAGCACACGTAAAGCTGCCTCTGAGAAAACGACGTGAACCTGATCTACTAATTTGGGCAATACCTGCAAGAGGCGCACGGCGTACCGAACACCGCTTCCACCAGTGACTCCCACTACCCATACGGAGCTTTTACTATCAGAAACCACAACTACCCCCTTCTATTGCCGCCATGTTTACTCAGGGTGCGGCTTTAATACTCATTTCTCCTTGTGAGCGATGTATATGTACGCAACCCCACCCATCAATGAAACACTCTGTATTGCACTAAAGCCAATACTCCTGAGCTCGCCAACAAACTCATCGCCGCATGGGAATACAGCCGAGGTTTGCGGTAGATACTCATACGGAGCGCGACTCCCAGATATAAGCCCACCAACCAACGGAATCACATATCGAGAATACAACCCAAATACCCAACGCCAGATGCGACTACGCGGCTGTCCAAACTCAAGAATACCAACCTGCCCGCCGTATTTTAGCACCCGATAAACCTCGGAGAGTCCAACTCGAAAATCGGGCCAATTTCGTACCCCGTAAGCAACTGTGATCACGCCGAATGCCTGATCCTCAAAATCAAGCGCTTGAGCATCCCCCTCACGCCACGACACGTTTGTAATATCTCTCCACCGTTTGCGAGCCACATCCAGCATTCCCGAAGAGATATCGACTCCTACAACCTCGCGGTACTGCCGGGCTAGGCGCGGAACAAGCGCGCCGGTTCCTGTGCAAAGGTCAAGACAGCGCTCGTCTTGCGCACTGGACAATCTACGCACCAACCGCGCCTCCCAGACTCGATGCAAACCACAACTCAAAACGGTATTGAGCAGGTCATAACGATTGGCAATCGCGTCAAACATACCCTGAACCTTTGCGGTACTCTCAGGGCGGCCTGCTGCTGTAATTAACGTCGATGGTGCCATACTCTCCTAGAGCAGCTTTTACTAAGGAATTAGCTACCTTACCTATACCCGCTCTCAAAATAAACCCTGTGCGAGTGATTTTTGAAAAAAACCTCTCGTACACAGTTCATTTTTACCCACTTACTGTTGGAATCTCAAACCCGATCGAACGGTTACGGCGATTACTGAAGAAGGTCCTGAGCTATAGCGATGTACAAAAGTCTGTGTCAGTAAAACCTGCAAGTCATTTGCTTCAAATCACTGTAGATTGTTGTATCGGTTCGCATCCGCGAACCGCCCGCGTCTCCCACAATCCGGGATTTAGCTACGCACCCTTGGAGAACGCTATAAAATCAGCACTGTTAGGGATTTACCGATTTCAAGGGGGCAATTTTTAAGCTTATTTGCAAATAAACCCTGCGCGAGTGATTTTTGAAAAAATCGTCTTATACAATAGGTACTATGAGCGATTTGCTGATTTCAAAGCCGCCATTCTCAAGCTTCTTTGTTAACATCAAGCAGTACCATCCAGAGCTAGAGTCTCTGATGACATTAAAATTTCACACGCTTAAGCACATAGGAGTTTGTTGTCTTCTACGGCGCAACTTGGCTATTCCCTTGATCTTCATGGGCCAAGATTGCGCTCGCCCAGCAATTCTCATTCATTTTTTTTAAAAATGAATGAGGCTGGGTTTATCAATCAGCTACTGCCCTCTTTAATCCATCTGTTTAAGACCCACGCTAGGTCGCCATCCCCAAGACCGAGATACATCCGGTTTAACCATTTGGCTGATGGCTCACAGCGGTCTCTTTATTTTTTTCACGAAGACAAGCAACTTTTTTTGCCGATCACCGAACTATTTGTTGAGCGAGACCACCGAAAGAGCCCAGTCAAGAGGTTGATGGGGTTCCTGAGGTTTCCAAACAAAACACCTTAAAGGGGGCGCAAATGAATGAAGACAGACTTGATCGTGCTCTTAACAGCAAACCATCAGATAGCTTTGAACTGATATTTTGGTATATCGATAAGATAAACTCGTTACGCGCACATTTCTGGCCACCACACTATCTTGAGCCTTACGTGAGGGAGATGACAGTACCCGCCGAGCAGCTCTACACCGAGTGGCTTATGTCCAAAGGCTTTCAGAAAAACGACCAGGACTTATCGCAGTACCTTTATCTTGTACTACCATACATAAGCTTCCGAATCCTTAATGCCCGCGGCACCAAGCCAGTAAACATCTTTAAAGCAACAACTAACCAGAAAAAGCGACTTATAGATTGCATGATAGAGGAACTACACGAGCTACCGGATACTCCGCTACTACGTGCGATGATGCGCGAATCACTCAAGACCTTACTTGAGTTTCTGGAGTCTGTGCGGTGTCAGCGAGAGCAGTAGGGCTTGTTTCCGCGCAGACTTAATGGCGGCTCCTTAACCCGCATAAACCCTGCGCAAGTGATTTTTGAAAAAAATCACTTGCACAGGGTTTACAATCGGTACTACGAGCGATTTGCTGATTTCAAAGCCGCGATTCTCAAGCTTCTTTACTAACATCAAGCAGTACCGTCCAGAGCTAGAGTCTCTCATGACATTAAAATTTCACACGCTTAAGCACATAGGAGTTTGTTATCTTCTACGGCGCAACTTGGCTGTTCCCTTGATCTTCATGGGCCAAGATTGCGCTCGCCCAGCAATTCTCATTCATTTTTTTCAAAAATGAATGAGGCTGGGTTTATTTCATGAAGCCTGCTACTGCGAGCGACGATAACGGCGCTTTTTCGGCTCAAAAATCACCATTCTCGGCGCTCTCACGACGCAGTTTCATGAAATATGCGGGTTAATTCAGCGCTTAATCTCGATCAAAAACGATGCGCTGGACGAGGGCCGCTCCTCAGCTGTGCTAAATTCGCCGAAGCTCGTTTTAAATTGGAGCGCCAAGTTTAAATCTTTTTCACCTTTACTCAAATTACTGGTGAGGCCCCCTATTATGTCATATTTACCCTGGCCTGCACTTGTAACCAACAGGTCACCAGATGCTCTCGCATAGAGCGTACCACTTTCTATTCCGTTTGAGTTTATTGAAATCGGATTCCATCCGCCTCCCTGATTTTGCCCGGCAAATGTCCACCTTACTCCCAGAATACCGATTGAATTGAGATTGCCCAGCAGTATTGCAGTGTTTTCCACACCGTTAACAGCCGGGAGTTCCAATTTGCTCAATATGCCCGCTCCAGGAATTTCATAACTATCTAACCTAATCGTCTTATTTCCTAGCTCCGGGCCGGCTCCAGCAATTCCTACCGAACTGGAGTATAAATGATCATAGAGCGGGGCCTTACCTTCTATGGCCTTAAATAGGTCCTCGATTGGAGTCATCGCTGTTAATGAAAACGTTGGTGTCACCTGCGTTCTGACCGTAGGAACAACCAGCAATCTTTCACCATTATAGATCGCACTTACCTGTTCCAGTTGAGTTAGCTCTCCGGTTATTTGCGTTATGAACTCACTAATAAGCGGGCTTGCGTAATCTATGCGAGTGCTATCTGGGTTGCTAACCAGGTTAACCGTAAATTGATCACCCTGAATAGAAGCTTGCCCACTTGCGCGATTAGCAAACGAGTCAGGAACTATCTCAAAAGCGGCTTGTTGCACACCTACCGCACCTGCCTGCCTCTCAAGCCAGTTATCGGAACTATGCGCATTCACCGCTATCTCAGCTGTATTGAATTGTAGCGGCTTAGTCAGGTCTGGGGCCTGGTTTGTCCTATAGGCTGCTGCTTCAGCGATTCGCTGTCTTAAATCCATCTGCCCCGTCAACGCATCAAAAGTCACGTCGCCGTCGAGACCGACACTTGCCTTTTCAAAAGTCAATCTAGTGTTGTCAGAGATAGCAAGCTTACGATCCTGTCCAATTAACTGTGGTTGTTGCGGCTCTTTTACCTGCGCTACCATGACACCAAACTATCCCCTAACTAAATCGCTCTTAGAGTTATGCTGGGTTGCCGGTATCTGTTGCATAATCCTAAAAAGACATTTTCTGACCTGAAGGATTTTGAAATTTTTGGCGCTCAACCCTGGCACCGTCAGGGTGAGCGCCGAAAGTTGAAAAGTCGCAGTGATTTTAGTCAGATGTGCCTTTTTTTTGGGACCCGCAACTACCACCATTAGGTTTATTCATTATCCATATGAGCCCACCTAGTAGCGCTAAAAGATACGACTTGGCACGTAATACTAGCGCTATTGCTAACGCCTCGCCGGTCGTTGCGCCGACTGAATGAAGGAAAAATACAAATGCGCCTTCCTGAATACCGAGACCTTGTGGAGATATCGGCACTGCACCCACTAATAGAATCAACGGCACAACCACCAATAGCCCCGTCCACGGTATCTCCACCCAGCCAACAGCCGCCCCTACAGCAGCTGTATTAACGATCGTCAGCAGATGAAAGACGATCGACAATACGAAAGCCTTACGCAGCAGCCCTCGGTCGCGAACACCCCAGACGAGACCTTCGTGAATCGCGTCTGCTACTTTTAATATTTTTGTAGGAAGAGCAACTTTCTTGGCTATCTTATTTATGGCCCCTGAAAAAACCACCCAAGTTGCCCATACAAGTCCAAGCATTGCTGCAATAACGACTAGCACTATCTCTTTCGTTACTACAGTTGATACACAGCACGCGCAGAGAGCCATGACCAACATAGCTACTATGCCAGTATAACGCTCGAGAGCCGTAGCTGAAACAGCGTGAGCTCTGTTGCCGTGTTGCCCAAGCGCTATACTCCGCACTACATCACCACCTATAAACGATGGGGTAAAGACATTCACAAAATAGCCAACTAGATAGAGACTAAAGAGTGTTTTAAATGCTGGCGATATACCGAGCTGCCTGAGAAACAACCTCCACTTCAACACACTAACGGCAATCAGCGCCCACGACAGGAGCAATAATATGACTATATCTCGCAACGAAACCTTCGATAACGCTTGCAACAGCTGATCGCTCGGTACGAAATAAAAAACACCCAGGAGCAATAGTGCAGAGATAAGCCCGCGCGCCAACCACCGAGATGGCCCTCGCTTATGTATAGCGCTATCGATCATTCTCTGCACCCCACTGGCTTTGGCTCAGTAGCGCTATCTCAGCTATCGACCAGTCCAAAATCGGATGGCGCCCTAGCTGAGTTAGGATTACACGCCGAGCCACTGTCGGCGCAAATCTCAGGGTGAAACCCGGCTCTCGGACCGAGAGGTGCATTGCACCAGGCCACTCACGTTGCGAAAGAACCACTGTCCGGGCACCGGCCTGGTCTTCGATCTCGACCTTCAATTCAACCGGACGATCGTTAAACCAGGCACCATACGAGTAACGCAATCCATCTATTACTCTTGGAGTTGCAAACTCTAATTCAAAGGTCTGGCCTGGAGTCTGTGGCGCTGCGCTCCCCCAACGAGTGTCCACACTACCATCGATCGCCTGCCTCGGCAGAGCTCCAGAGCTAGCTCTTGCCTCCGATACGATTGTGCCAAGGTCGATCTGCTCAGAGGGCGGGAACTCACTGCGTAGGTCATAAAGAACCGAATACTCTCCGGCTCGGGCCTCCCTGAACTGATATCCAAAGCGCTTCAGCGCCGGCTTAACGACGACCACCTCTGACTGAACCAAAACAAGAGGAAGCAAAGCGCGAGTTTCAGGGTCAGTCTCCTCATAGCGCGGTATCCTAGCCTGAGTTGGTTCTCCGAGCAGGGTAAAGGTGATCCGCTCCTCAGTCTCAAATGCCAGCCGATATCCGATCCAGTAGTTTGTGCGAACTCGCGAGATACCTAGCTGATCAAGCTGCTGAATCAATTCAGTGTGATCACGCGCTACCCGCTGCCCGCCGAATACAACCGGTTCGCCACTTATACCGCGCCCACCTACATATGAAGCTGCGAATTGAAAGCTGAGAAGCGCTACAAGATAGGTGATCCCTAACCAGCGCCAACGGCTCCACAGCCAATCACAGCACACTGCAATCAACGGGTATAATCCGATATACAGCGGTAAGAGGTACCTTGGCGCCTGCACAAGCCAGCCGAATGAGCTCACGGCAAACACCAAGCAACAGCTTAAACAGAAAAGAAGTAGCAGCTCCAATGGACGCACCCGGTCGATACGCCCCCGGGCAAGTTCAAAACTCTGCCTCCACCGAACGACAAAAAGCACGATTATAGGCACCACGTAGAGGCACAGCGCTACGTATCGACTCAAGGGAAATACCGGTAGCCGCTGCCAAAAACGTTGCGCTCCGACGATTGAGGGCAAAGCGGTCGTACTGAGCCCTTCTACATGACCCCAAAACTGCTCCCAGCTGGCCAGGGTAAACATCCCGGCGGATGGAAATCCAAACCTGATATTGTACCACCAATAGGGGGCGCTCCCAATAAAAAACGAAACGATTCCAGCGCTCGCTATACGGCCGAAACCACGCCATAAATTGAGAGTACTGCCGTGCGATTCCTCCCGCGCTACCAACCGCATCGAGCCTGACAATCCGTGTAGCAGGCTAAAGATAGCAATTGGCAACATAAAGTAGATAATCTGATTGTTAACCCACCAACCAACGCCGAGTAGAAATCCAAGCGCGCACGGGTACAGCAAACGTTCCGGATGGTGGCGCAACCATCTGACCATTATCCACAGCGCTAGCGCTCCGATAACAACTACCTCAATAAATCCACCGCGAGCTTTGCTACTCCATACAAGTAAAGCCGGCGCAGGTATGGCGATCAGCGCTGCTGCAATCAATCCAGCTCTGCGACCAGCTAACTCGCGAGTGATGAGATACCCAATAACGATAAGCCCCAGCGACCAAACAAGGGGCACAAGCTGCAAAGAAAACGGTGAAACTCCGAACATCGCAAAGGATGCACTTGCCATGATTGCTTCGAGCGAGCCCATGTAGTGCTGCCCATAATAGAATACCGGCACACCGCGACCGAGGAGGATATCACGACCCATCAACCCAACTATCGCTTCATCACCATCGATAGTGAATCCAGTTGCTCGCATGAAATCGAGCCTCAGCAGCAAACCCAAAAGAACACACACCAAAACTAAAGCGCTGTCTCGAGCGAAAACTCGGCGCCATGCTATCCGATCAACATTAGCGACCTTAGCAGTCGAAGCACTGTGTTTGTGCGTGCCCGCTTGATGCATGGCATCCCTCACACTTCCGCATTACCCACTGATGGCAGCGGGCCAGATTTAATACCGTTCTCATGAGCGTCGCGCCCATCATTTGAAAGATGCGACACCCCCAACAGTGCTGCCGCTTGGCGATACGCATCAAGCGTTAGCCTACCGGTGCGCTCCCAGGTGAACTCTCGGGCACGATGGTGCCCCTGCTCCGAAATGCTCTCGGCGCACCCTTTATTACTGAGAATCTCAAGCACCCCCTTGCACCCAGCGATCGGATCCTCAGGATCAAACGATATCCCCACCCGCCCCATGACCTCTGGTAGCGCTCCGCGATTCGAACTGACAACAGGCACACCTGCTGCCATAGCTTCAAGTACTGGCAGTCCAAATCCCTCATACAAACTGGGGAAGAGAAAAACCGCACTCTCCGCGTACAAAGCCCGCAGATCAGCCTCAGTGACGAATCCTAAATCGATTGTATCTGCCGCCATCGCGAAATCACGCAATGCCGTATTTAGCGTCTCACGTTCACGCTCTGAGTTGATCTTGCCGGCAAGTACCAAAACTGGCTGCGGCATGGCACGCTCACTGCACTCAGCGATTGCTCCGCGAGCGATTTCTACGACCATGGGAATATTCTTACGTTCGTCATGCCCACCAACGTAGAACAATATCGGTCTATCCAACGGAATCCCTAATCGGGCTCGCAAAGCTGTACGCGCCTCTGAAGACAGCTGACGCCGTAGGGGATAAAGGTCAAAGAACCCCTGCTCTACCCCGTTAGGGGTGACAGCGATCCGCTCACGCGGAACTCCAAGAAGTCGCACAACATCGTTCGCTGTAGTCTCACTCACCGCGATTAACATCGCTGCATTCCTAATAGATGTATTCTCAAGCCAGCGCGCAAACTGATAGCGCCAGTTCGGGCGATGCTGGCGATATAACTTCTCTAGAATCAGCGGGATCAGGTCATGCACTGTGAGTATATACGGTTTAGGACTCCAGGCAGGTCCATCCATGTGTGCGGGAAAATGAACGAATGAGGATCTTTTCAAATTCCCTGATCGCAGCTTCAGCGGATAGAGCAACTGCTGTCTGATCGTAGTCCGCGCACATGGGAGAAGGTCGATAACCTTCGTAGCAACACCTTGATGGATTAGGTTGTTGTGGTCAAACCAATCAAACTCAATATCGGCTGATGATTGCTGACGCAAAAAATCCGCCAAATGACTAACATACCTGCCGATGCCTCTCTGAGCATGCGACTTAAAACGCGGGTCGAGAGCACTTGTGTCGAAACCAACCCTGATCATACACCCTCCACCATCGTCGTAACCTGCGAACCCGATTGCGAACCGCAATTCAGGAGTTCGGCTACTCGCGCAGCGAAGCGCTCAAAAGTGAAATCCGATACACGCTGCCGGCCTCTACTGACAAGCATATCGCGGAACCCGCCGGGCTGAGAACTATCTGCAATTAGCTGGGCGATCTCTGCATGACGTTTCTCACGTACCAATACACCTCCCTCCCCAAGAGTGTCGGGTACGGCCCCTGCCGCATAGGCTATCACCGGCAACCCAAAGTGCATCGCTTCTATCAATGGGAGGCAAAACCCCTCGTGTTCACTCATGCAGATATACACATCGCTAGCCTCGTACATTGCACGGACCTCGCTATCCGATAGTGGACCAACGAACTCAACTGCATAGCCGATCCCCAAATGATTCGCCAATTCCCGAAGCGAGAAGGAGTACAGCTCCGTATCAGTATCGATTCCCACCAGCCGCAATCGAGCCTGCGGATCTATATACTTTACCAGGAAGTAGAATGACTTGATAATGTCCTCTATACACTTATTGGGCGCCAAGCGCCCGACGTGTAGCACCTGCACCCCCGGGGAGGCTTTAACTGATGAATATAGACCCTCATTTCTCGCTGTGTCCCAGCGAGCAGGGTCGACCAACAGCTCTAACACCTCTGCTGAGAATCCTCTCTCTACTATCTCCAGGGCATTGTACTTAGAATCAGCCCAGATCGCGTCTGACACTTCGCACAATCTCGGCAGATCTCGCAAACCTGCCTCGATATCGTCAGCAACACGTTGATTAATCGAGCTATACCACTGTGCCGGAGTGATGTTGTGATACACCAAAATTCGCCTACCGCTGTTCCATGATTCGTACAGAACATTCAGCGGCGAGCCGAGGGAATAGTGTAGGATAATATCGGCCGCCCCCCTTTCTGGTAGAGCTGTATAAGATATCGAGCGCCCCTTTAACTTGGGGTGCTCATGAATCGCAAATATCTCACTCTCGTAACCGAGGGTACGCAGCACCCGCTGTAAAGCCAACACCTCTGTTGAGATCGCGTCGCCGTAGCTTAAAGTATGAACCAACTGATGCACCGCCTTGCCCATACTAATTACAACGCCTCCGCAAACTGCTCACGGTTGTGTTGATGGATTGAAACTCCCAAGATCAGAGTACAAACCGCCACTAATGCAAAATACCCCAGCTGTCCCACGGTCGGAACAACCCCCTCAACTAAGACCATCTGATAGAACTCGGTAACCAACGCCAGGGGATTAAGCTCGATCCAGAAGCGGGCGCGCTCGGGTATGTTCGTGCGTGGATAAACTACCGGACAGAGAAAGAAAACAAATGTGAGTACATTCCCCAGTAGATGCTGGACATCGCGATAAAATACGTTTAACGCACTTAGACCTAAAACAACTCCCAGCAGAAATATACCGTGCAGTACTACTATCAGCGGCAGCAGCAGCCATGTTGCTGTGATCGGTACCGACGAAAACACCATAAAGACCACAAGTATCGGCAATGCCAACAAGAAATGGATCATTGATGCGAGAACACTTACGCACGGCAGCACGTGGGCCGGAAACATCGATTTTGTGATCAGGTGTCCACTACTGACTAGCGACGCAGTACCCTCATGTAAGGCTGAGGTCGACCATATCCATGGTAGCAGACCTGCAAAGACCATAATGTGGTAGTGCGGTCCGCCATCCACCCGCATGTAATGACTAAACACGAGGGTATAAACCGCCATTAGGCACAGCGGATTGAGAAACGACCAGAGAAACCCCAGGAACGAGCCACGGTAACGTGTAGCGATGTGACGCCGCACCAGTGCATCGATCAGAGTTCGGGCACGCCACAGCTCTGATATTACTACGCGCATCGACCGACCTCCTTGCCGTTGTGAATCCAGGTGCGCTGCGGAGACAACACCCCGACAACACGATTATCGGAACGAACTGAGAAATGAATGACAGATTTATGGTAATCGTAGGGATACCCATCGGCGCGATGCGCGGCTACATCGAGCACGTACGCTCCGTCTAACAATCCAAGCCTATCGATCGCACACTCGATAGACCCGCGCTTGCTCGTGTACGGAGCGATAGCAACTCGATCGATCTCGGTGTTGGTACCAAAGACATTTAGACCATCGATCCGGTGAATCCCGACTCCAAAAACAATATCGTCCTGCTCCGAGTGCAACTGATAGCTAATTGAGATACGCATCGTATCATTAGGATGATAAACACGCTTACCAATCGCATTATCTCCGACGATCTCAACAGCTGTGATCTCGACTTCGCGACTCCCCCATCTGCCACATTCAACTACATGCTCTGACGCGGATGCACTGCTCTTCTCCGCGGCCGCTGCGGAATGCGTCTCAGTGTGCAGAATCGCCTCTTCTTCGCCTCGTTCGATAAAATGACGATAGGAATCGATCACTCTTCGAGGATATCCACGGTCCTGCACCTCTCCTTGGTGCAGCCAAATCGCTTCATCACACCAACGCTCCACGGACTCAAGGTCATGAGTCACAAGAATCAAAGTCTTGCCCTCCTTGCGCAGCTCCGCAATGCGGTCCTTACATTTAGCGACGAACCCCGCATCTCCTACGGCCAGCACTTCATCGACCAGTAAGATATCAGGATCGGTGTGAACGGCGACGCTAAAACCAAGCCGCATAAACATCCCGGAAGAGTATGTTCGCACCGGATCATCAATTACGTCCTCAAGCTCGGCAAAGTTAACAATCGCCTCGAATCGTTCGAGGATCTGCTCGCGTGTAAGCCCATGCATAACGCCAGCGAGGATAAGATTCTCTCTTCCTGTGAAATCAGGATGGAAACCGGCTCCCAGCTCAATCAGAGCAGCTACTCTTCCCGCCACCGCGATCGAACCGGATGTTGGTTTGTATATCCCGGTAACGAGCTTTAAAAAGGTAGATTTCCCCGATCCATTGCGTCCGATCAAGCCGATTGAGCTACCCCTCGGAATGCGCATTGTAAGGTCTTTTATAGCATGGGTTACTGAGCGCGTCGGACTCTCTTTCCGTCCCCTCCTAAACATGCCAAGCAGCGTCGACTTCACCGTAGTGTAGCTTGAGCGACTGCGAGTGCTGCGCTGAAAGCTCTTAGAGACGTTTACTATATCGACAACATACTCCACGGCACCTGCGGCACTGGTGCGCTGCATAGATTCAGAGGTGACAGCACTACTTACAGCCATTTCCTAAAGATCTTTCTTTATGATGTAAACGCCGGGCAGATTACGCCAACGTTCATTGTCATCCATTCCATAACCAACGATCCATTCAGAGCCGCGGTATTGAAATCCCACCCAACACGGGACGAAGCTAGGGGTGTCAAGCAAACGCCTGACTAGAACAGCAGTACGAACCTCGCGCGCCCCCATCTTCATCAACGTAGCTTCAAGTGCCTCTAATGTTCCGCCTGTGTCACTTACGTCATCGACCACCAAGACCACCCGTCCTTTAACAGCCAGGTTACTCACATCGATCGTCACCTCATCGGCCACCGCTCGTGTGTTTCCTGCCTGATACGCTGTGGTTCGGACCGGGGCGATCTCAATTGAGTTGGATATCTGTCGGGTGAGATCGGCAAAGAAGAATATCCCTCCTCTAAGCACAGGGATCACCAGAACATCGGTGTGCGAGTCACTCCAGACCCCCTGACACCAACTATTTATCTCCTGCCCCAGCTCGCGCACCCGCACAGCGATCTCCTGTTCCGAATAGACGCAGGAAAAGTTTGCTGGAATACGGCGCTGGGAACCGCTATCGTTTGAATAAACCACCGGGAAATCCCTCTACATTAGTAATGGGTAACTGAAAAAGGCAGTAAAGTATGACTACCGACCGGCACTATACTGGGTTTTGGGTAAAAGATGCAATCGCGACAATAGCTTGCATCGATTTGCCGCCGGTATGCCTAAGTGCTTGCAACGATTCCACTAACAACTCAAAGGAGGCCTTTGGAGACCGACTATAGTGACGTGCAAAAGTCCGTGCCAGTAAAACTGGCAAGGCTTTTGCTGGACATCACTATAGGTTGTTGTTTTGATTCGCATCCGC
>JBKCMS010000193.1:0-2531 GCA_046300175.1 Pseudomonadota bacterium
CGGTTTTACCTGTAAGTACATCAGCTGTACTTCGCCCAAGTACGAGCATCTCTCGAACGGCCGATATTATCGAGCCAGAAAATGGGAGCTGCCCCTCTGCAAATCTCGATATAAACTCAAGTTGTTCAACGGGACTAATCATTAGGCTTCCATTTAGCCAAAAGTTATCAACCTTACTTCCGCACTGAACATTGCCATATCCGCATTGGCTTAAGTAATTGCGATATCGATTCCGTCCAATCCGACGTGCGAGGATCTGGAAGTACCAGAGCGCAGAGCCCGATAAAGCCTTCTTTAGGTTTAACCTGGTTTTGAGCTCATCACTCCAGGCCGGCCCTCCGTCCCAGTCGATCTCTTCTGAAACGTCTGTCACTCCGGAGTCCAGAGCGATCAGCGAGTTAATGATTTTAAAAGTAGACATCGGTCGGACTCGGGTGGTTGCCCGAACAATTCCGCATCCCAAGACTACATCTCTTTTAGAGTCCTGGACCAAACAGCATCCAACTCGTCCACGGCGGCTAAAGACATCCTGAAAATGCGGACTAAATCGAATGGGACGCGTTGTCATGGGAATGAATAACGTTTTTAGCCAGCGGACGGAGGTCCGCTGCGCTCAATTGTTAGCCTCCTGCGTCACGAATGCAAACACTGCAAGCACGGCTGTCGTGAGAGCCGCCGCTAGAAGTGATACTCCTCCGCTACAATGAGGCCTGCCGGTACGCTTTTTCTCCAGCTCACCTAAACAGAAGCGATGGTATGCGTAATCTGCTACAGTCCCCATCACCACGAAGCGACTTCCTAGAATGGCCAAGAATACCAGCGGAAGCAGGCCTACGGAGCGTTCAAATAGGGGAGCGAGCTTGCTGAGCACGACCGTGAAACCGATGGATGCCAGATCTATTACTGCTACAACTGGCAGCCATCGATACATTCGACGATAGGCGACCCAAACATACGACCACAGCGCTGCTGCCATGTTCGCGTCATAGTACCGTCGGCCTTCTGATGCGAAGACTCGAAAGCGCTTCATGTAATACGAAGCATTAGGGCCAACAAACGACTCGATTTCAGATTCGTCTTCCATGGGTATCTCGAGGCTAACGCTAAGCTGACCTGCGTCGCTTTTGCGAAGTCAGGTCCAGCTTTTTGTTATGCTCTTTTTTGGCCACTGAGTACAAAGTCTCGGGCGCGATATCAGCGCCGTTTGGCCAGGCCACGGTGCTGCCATCGAGAAAGAACTTCTTGAAAAAGCTCTTCTTCTTGAGCGGTTCAAAGATCTCCCCCCGCAGCCAGCATGAAAAATCTACAGCGGAGCGCAAACCATCATCAAACGTAAGATCGATGATATAATCCTTTAGGTATTTGGCTTTAACCACGCTTGCAAGAGGCTTCATATTACTCCAAGGGTTCAATTAGATTGAGTGGCTTGCGGGCTTCAATACGCTTCCAGTTTACCATAAGCTCATGCTTGTGGCGAACAGCCCATTCCTTGATCAAACGAAGCGCGACAGTTGAGCCTATGTTTCCAGCTATTTGGCGACCTGAAAAATCAAACGCTCCTTTCTGTCCCTGATACTCGGCATGAAAATGAGGAGGGCGGTGATCGTCGTAATACATCTTGATGACGATACCGAAGAATATAGAGATTGCTGGCATAACCCCATAGTAGCTTAACAGCGACGAAAAATCATCAACTTCATTTATTACCAACCTCTACAGCGTGAATGAAAACAAAACCTGAGATTGAGCTTTAGCGAGAAGCGAGGAGTATAAACTCATTGCAGCCTCATTCTTGTCGTCCGTGAGCACCCACGCCCCATGGCACCCCAGCTCCTTCGCTTTGGCAAGAATTAGCCCGACAAGCGAAGTCGCGATCCCTCTTCTCCGATATGTAGGAGCAACCCCCACTTCGTTTATCCAGAGCTGGGGTAGCTTATCAGGATGATAGTACCGGACAGCTGAAACCATCCCGACTATCACTCCGTCATCAATGCATACTGCAAGCAAATGATTAGGGTCGCACATGAAGGCATCGCGCTGGCGATCGTCGATCGCATAATCAAAGACGCCTGGTGCGGCATGATTGAGGAGCTCAGAGTCACTAGTATCGAGAAGTCTGTATTCCATTACGTTTCTCCCTGCGATGTTCCTGATGAGCGATGTCCGACCCTCCCTCGCTATTCTCTCGTGTTGCCCAGTTTCTCCATTAAGAGCGCCTTTCCACCCGGAGTATCGACGAGTCCAACATCCCGAAATCCCGCTTTACGATAACATCGAATTGCTTGCGCGTTTCCCGGACTTGGATCGGTGATGACCTTATTCACATCAGAGCGACTTAGTAGCCAGTCTGAAAATTCCCTTACCATCAGAGTGCCCAGGCCTCGATTTAGGGGTAGATCCAATAAGTAAACGCACCACTTAGAAAGCGTATGGAGTCTAAGTGGTTATGGCAGGCAAGAAGTTAAGGAAAGAGCAGCGGAACGAATTGTATCGATTGTGTCGTATGAGTCCGAAGATGAGCTATCGAGGAG
>JBKCMS010000194.1:0-15714 GCA_046300175.1 Pseudomonadota bacterium
ATAACGCTAGGCTGATTTGCGCGAGCGCGAGCGAGCGTCTAATCCAGCCTCTTGTTCTGCCTGCTTCACCCATTTTGTCAAAGGCTTGCGTCGCTCCGATGCGCACTCTCTAAGGTAAAAATTCATGAGATTCTGATAAGAGATGTCGGTTTCCTCAGCTAGAGCCTTGAAGTACTCGATAGTGGAGTCGTCAAGACGAATCGTAATCTGCTTCTTCAGACGCTTTATGTAGGGATTCTTTATGCCTTTAGAAAAATCATACTCTTTTCTCATATAGACCTCCGATACTGAGCTTGCTCCTTTCTTGTTGCTTTTCGAGCTGAAATAATTCGTATTACCGCATTGCTTTCCCTGTAGCAGTGGCACACGATCAGAATACGCGCACGACCACTCATCCCCAGCATAACGAACCGATCTTCATGACCAGAATGATCAGGATCGCCAATAAGCTCTGCATTGTCGTCATAGAAGACAGTTTTTGCCTCATCAAACGTTACACCATGCTTACGTTCATTTGTGCGAGCCTTACCTTCGTCCCAAATGAATCTCAGCTTATACATATAATTATGATATAATTATATGTAAGTTAGGACAAGAAGATTGTTTCGTACTAGCAGCCAGCAAAAGCTATGTGGCATACTCTGCGGCAGCTAACTCAAGCACAGTGTGTAGGAGTACATTTGCGCCATCAACACAGTCTTCGGCACTCGAGAACTCCCGTGGACTGTGACTTATACCCTGCTTTGAGGGGATGAACAGCATCACCGTCTCCGTAAATCCAGCAAGAGCTTGTGAATCGTGGCCGGCAAAGCTCATGAGGTGGATGTGCGGTAGGCTTAGAGAATCCGCTGCGCGCTCTACTGCCCCCATAAACCGCTCGGACATCAGTGCGGGTGATGCCTTCTCAACTACCTGATACTCAAGCCTAAGACCGTACCTGTCAGCCACTTGCGAGGCCAGGTCAAGCAGTTCTCGCTCCATTGACTTTAAGTGGTCGGGCACTCCATGGCGAAATTCCATGCCAAGAATGACCTCGCCGGGAATGATATTGAAGCTGCCTGGATTGACTGATACCACCCCGAAGTTAACAACTCCTGGTGCATATTGGTTCATAACCAGACTCCTGGCTCGCTCTGAATACACCGCCGCCCCTTGAAACGCATCCTTGCGATCCTCCATGGAAGTAGTTCCGGCGTGGCCAGCCTCGCCGATAAAACGTAGCCTGTAAGAGACCCGACCAACAATCGCTGAAACAACACCTATCTTCAGATTCGCTTTCTCCAACCGCGTACCCTGTTCGATGTGGACCTCGACGTATCCGAGGATCTGAGATGAGTCGCGCTTCGCGTTGAGCGCCGATTCGTCGCTTATGCCGATTCGCCTCATTCCTTCAATCAGGGCCTCACGGCCACCACGAGGGTTCATAAGTCGCTCAGGTGAGAGCGTCCCGGCCACAGCGGCACTCCCCATCAGACCGAGAATACTTCCTTCTTCGTCAGTAAAATTTATCACCTCTAGGTGAAACGGGAGACACTCGTGCAGCTCGCGCAGAGTCAAAAGAACTTCGTACGCAGCTAGAACTCCAAGAACTCCGTCAAAACGTCCTCCATTGGTAACACTATCGAGATGGGAGCCGATTAACAGAGTCTTGGCATTGGGCACTTTAGAGCGCCAAATAGCTGACTGATTTCCTGCGCCGTCGAACTTGTATTCGAAATTATCGGCCTCTATCATGCTCCGAAACCAGTGCCGGATTGCGGCGTCCTCAGGACTCAAAGCTGGACGCGACACTCCGCCATCCGCAGTATCACCAAATCGGACTTGCTCCCTAAGGTTCTTTAAAAAGCGACCAGCGTTAATTGTTTTTTTCATAGGATCTCAAGCTTCTTGCAGCTACGATATCAACAACACTCACGCTTTTCCAAGGACTATTTCACGTTGACCATTTGTAGGAATTTCCTGATGACTCGACCAAGAGCATAGGCCAAATCCGGTCAAGTGTTTGCCAGTGCCTGCAGAACGTTAACGCTAGGGGTGCTCCAGGAGAGCATCCCCTACGCGGAATGGTTATCCTTATACATGAGATTCTTATCGTTTGCTTCCCTCAAAAGCGATTCAATGAAACTCCATAATTCATCGGATCCTCGCTTAATGTGTGAGTTCTTCTCTAATGCACGCTCTAACGTGATTTTCAGACTAAGCCAGCTTCCGCCGTGATTATGAAAATTCTGAATACAAGGCCAGATACGGTCTATCGAAGCCGCAAATTTTGCCTCAGGAGTATTCTGCTGCTCGAACTCAACCCAAAGTTTGAGGTATTCTGACTTTTGATCGTCTGGAAGTACATTCAACAAATTTTCTAAGCTATTGAGTTCAATTTTAGATGCTCCAGCATTCTTATCATAATGAAAAGTATCTCCAGCCTCGATTTCACCAAGGTCATGAACCGCAAGCATTTTGAGAACGTGAAACAAATCTATTGGCACATTGGAATACTCTGCAAAGGTCATTGCCATCAAAATGACATGCCAAGAATGTTCCGCAGAATTTTCCAATCTGGCACCTCCGATAATTGAAGTTTTGCGAGATATACGTTTCAGAGCATCGGCCCCGATTAGGAAGTCAAACTGAGATTTTAAGCGATCGTTCATAATAGAACTTCAAAGAGGTGGATAACATAGTATTGTCCCGATCTGCCCATCTAGGCGGTCCGGACTCCTTCTCCAGGTTAGCGCACCGCGGAATTCTACTCAATCAAAGTAAATTCGATTGCTTACTGCAATATTATAGACCTGGTACATCTACCGATTTAGGGTAGATGTCCAGATCTGCACAACTACAGGGATTTGTTGGACGGACGGTAAGCGCCCGTAACTAAGCCCCCTCTCAAAAAGCCGAGCTATCAACCAGAGAATAGTTGTGCGTAGTGCTAGGCTTTGGCGTGGGACGCCTGACGCGCCTTAGCCCATGCGATCGGCGTCAGTTCGGATGCAGGCTTGTCGTTTGTCTGATGTAGCAGACCGGCTGCAACGTGATGGCCCGGCTGCGGCGTGATGATCAGGACTGGTCGCCCCGCGTCCACTCCAGGTCGCTCGTTAGGCGTTGCGGTCATTTCGGATTTGGCGTGGCCACCTGCTCATCCGTCCGCTTTACCGCTGGCGGTGCCCAGCTTCCGTCGAGCACCTCGGCCTTAGGTGAATACAAGCGCATCGTGAGGTTGAAAGCGTCCGCCGGGGCCGGCAGCCAGTTCGGCTCTTTCTCGGCGCCGGGCGATGAGTGCTGAATGAAGAGATCGAGCGATCCATCCGCGTTGAACTTGAGGTTATCACGGTCCCCAATAGCATGCCGGTTCATTTTGTTCGGTGACGGGAACCCGTCCTTGTCATACAGCGTCACCGACCAAAAAGCTCTCGCGGGAGGAATCTCGTTCTTGGCAAAATGCAGCACGTATTTGCTCGTCCCGGCCAGGGGTTTGCCGTCCGCGTCGCCAATGTTCAGCGGATAGACCGCGTCTTCCGGCAGATTAGCACCGAGGCCTATCAGTGCGACGACGGCCCGCTTGAGGTAGTAGTTTCCATACACGCCCATCGTGTCGGTGTTCATCTGCCAGCCGTTCACGACGCGGGCGAGCGTCGGAAGCTTCGCTTGCATGGCTTTGAGAGCGTCGGGCGCGGCGCGTTCCAAGGCGCGCCGGACAGCTGCATCGGCTTTTCCAAAGTCGAAGGGTTTCCCGATTTCAATCCCGATCCGCCGCATCCGGGCAACAATCGGCTGGTCCGTGATATGCGGCGGGTTGACTGTCATGAGTTCCGCGGCGTAGGCAAAGTATTTATCGGCCGCCATAGTGTTCACCTGGGTCATCGGTGGTGTCTTCATATCTACCGTCGGATCGATTGTGGGCTTGAGCGGCAGCGGCGCCTTGCCCAGCCTCGAGAGGGGAGTGATCGTGTAGCCAGCCTGCACTTGATGGACAGCCTCGTAGTCCTCTTTACCATTGGTCTGCGTGCGTCCAATGATCCAGACGTAGGGAGTTGGCGCATCGATGCGCTGGACATCTTTGGGTAGCTTGCCCTGCCAATGGGGCGGCACGAGAGCGAAGTGCGCGACGCCGGTGCCCGTAGTGCGTTTGCCGGGGCAGGCAAACACATCCGACCACATGTCGAGCATCGGAAGCATATAGAAGCGCCCCTCCGTGTCCGGAGCTGCGACCACCATCGGTTCCTTGGTGAGGTCCAGCCAGGCAATGGAGTAGAGGGTGTCGAAGTTGGGCCGCACGACATCGCGAAAGTCTGCTGGGGGGAACGTCGGGACGTGCGTGAAGCTGTTCATCGGCCCGCGTCCCAAGATCTTCCCTGCCTCTAAGTTGACCGCTTGCCGCCGCGTCGTTTCCATCAGAACGAGCGGGTAGAAGTAGGTGTAAGCTTCGATGCCGATTTCATAGGCTTCCTGCTCGCAGATCGGCTCGACCGCGCGGGCGATGGTTGTGCTGGACGTCAACGCGCAAGCACAAGCAATTGCAGCGGCGAGGAGATTTTGTTTGTACGTGGTTTTCATAAGTGAATCGTCGGGGGTTTTGTGTTACTTGCAAGCGAAAGACGATAATGTATAGCGACGCCTAATGTTCAGCTCAGAGGCGCCCGTTTGTCGGGCGTCCTTTGCAGCATTTTGTTATGGCGTTCTTATTTCAGGTTTTCCGTTTTTAATCACCTTAATAGACGCTTCGCTCCAGACAATTCCGTTCGGTTTCACGGTTAGTGGTCCGATAATACCTGGAAAGTCTTTGATTTTCCGGAAATTTTCGGCAACCTTTCCGCGATCTATTATACCACTCGAACCACGGGACATTTCAAAAGCGCTAGCTAACATCATGACGGAGTCATAAGAATGGCCAGCACCCGGTGTAACCTCATTCCCGTACTCTTGAGTGAAACGCTCTCTAAACTCCTCCTTCGGCACCGCAGAATCGACAAACCATGATCCTTCAAAAAGGGATTTATCCCGTGCCAAGCCGAATCCCTCAATAGAAACTACCTGAGTATCGATTCCAAGGGATCGTGCTTGTTTCACAAGTGTTTCAATCTCGGGCGAGAGACCGAGAACGAGCCAAGCATCCACAGGCTTGAACTTGCGCTTAGTCAGCATAGCGCGAAAGTCCGATGTGCCTTTCTCGAAGTAATCTTCAAACGAAATGTTTACGGAATTTCCTGCTTGCTTCTTAAGCTCATCGAGAATTTTCTTAAAGCCAGATTCGTTGAGCGAGAATACACCCAATGCGTTTCTGGGAGCGAGTTGTTTTAGGAACTTTGATACTCCTTGTTCAGCGGTAAGATAGTTGATGAAGCTATACTTACCATCAGCCACTTCTGTCTCGCTGCAAATACCAATATTTAGTATCTTTGCGTCCGATGCTAGCGGATTAAGAAGTTTTCCTACGCCTGAAATAATTGATATGAGCCCATCAACTTTAGTCGAGTTGATAAGTCTCTTGGCAATAGTGACTGACGTGGCTAAATTGCCCTGATTGTCTTCAAAAACTAGATCAATTTGCTCGCCCTTTTTTCTTAGATCCTCTTGGGCGAGCAACGCGCCACCACGAATTCCGTTTCCAAGAAACGCCCACTCGCCAGACAACGGTAGTATGAATCCAACTTTCGGTACTGCGGGCACGTCACAAAAAGCTTGTGGTGAAAATAATAAGCTAACTACGAGAAAGACAATAGCAAGTCCGTAGCCCATAAAATCAGAAACCTAGCACTTCTAGCAAGAATTTTATAGCGCCATTCATAAGTCATTTGGCAGACGCCAAAACTTATCTGTCAGCGGGCGGAGCTCCGCTGCGCATCATCGTTATCCATCCTTATTCGTTCAATTTCCATCCGCAAAGCAAGTCCTATCTCCGCGCGCTTGCCGACCGGCACCAGCTTCTGGGTCTCAGAATGCGCCGCATATAAATCAAGAAATTTGTCGCCGTTCCAGCGAGGAACGACATGAACATGATAGTGAAAGACCGTCTGATCAGAAGCCTGACCATTGTTTTGAATGATCATTACCCCATCGCAGCCTAGCGCGCTCACCAGAGCCTGGGATACAAGCTTTGTAGCCGCGAAGACCTCCTGACCTATGTTTACTGGCAAATCCAAGATGGACTGATACTGCACCTTGGAGATCACTAGGGAGTGACCTTCATGCCCCGGGATCTGTCGGGAGCAGACCATTCCCAAAACATGCTCGCTCTCGTAGATGACGTCTCCGCGCCGGCTTTCTACCGGCGCAACTTCGACACCTCTGAGAAAGAGATTGAAGGGGGATTGATAGTCGGGAAGAGCAAACTGCGGCGGCGTCATAATTACTCGATTGTAGCGGATAATGCTAAGCTGACCTACCTCGCTTTTGTGGCGTCAGGTCCAGCTTTCTGTTATGCTCTTTTTTGGCCACTAAGTACAAAGTCTCTGGAGCGATATCCGCCCCATTTGGCCACGCCACGGTGCTACCATCGAGAAAGAACTTCTTAAAAAGCTCTTCTTTTTGAGCGGCTCAAAGATCTCCCCCCGTAACCAGCCTGAGAAATCAACAGCGGAGCGTATGCCATCATCAAACGTAAGATCGATGATATAATCCTTTAGGTATTTGGCTTTAATCACGCTTGCCAGAGGCTTCATATTACTCCAAGGGTTCAATTAGATTGAGTGGCTTGCGGGCTTCAATACGCTTTCAGTTTACCATAAGCTCATGCTTATGGCGAACAGCCTATTCCTTGATCAAACGAAGCGCGACAGTAGAGCCTCTGTTTCCAGCTATTTGACGACCTGAAAAATCAAACGCTCCCTTCTGTCCCTGATACTCGGCATGAAAATGAGGAGGGCGGTGATCGTCATATTACATCTTGATAACGATACCTAAAAATATAGAGATCGCTGGCATGACTGCGCACTACCTTACTAGCGATAAGAAGTCATCATTGTTTTGATCTTTAACCAACAGCGCCCCTTGCTCTGATATCGCGGACTATCCTTTAAGCGACTGATTTGCTGGGCTTGCTTACCCTTTCAATGTTGTTTCGAGCATTTTGTCTGATGTAGTAGCCCAGCTGCAGCGTGAAAGTAATTGGTGGGTTCAGAGCACTCTTTTCGCATTCGGGTTGGCGACTAGCGTGTTATATACATCGTCAACAAACATGCTCGAGAGGTTGAGGTTCAGAGGGTGCGGCATAGGAAAGATGATTATAACGGAGTAGCAATCAGCAGCCAGTATTTAAGTCGGCTATACTAAAGAGGCAAGAGGCCTACTAGCTAAACATCAGCTGAATAATCACGCTGAGCGAAAGCAGCGCGAATGAAAGCAATAAAACAGGGCTAAATTTAGCACTCTTGCAAAAAATAGGCTGCGCGGCGTAGGCGCCAAATCCTACTAACATCGCCTTATCTAAGGAGAAGGTTGCAAAGGCAAGCGTTGCCATGAGAATGCCAACTATAAGATCAAACTTTCCGAATTCACCAGATCGCCACGCATCCCTGGGAAGCAATGCATAGCCCACGTAAACAAGGACCCCAGAGGTCGCGACTACCGGCACCAGTGATACCAGAGGCGTGAATACCAGACTCGCAAGCATTAGAACGCCACACGTGATTGCGACAATACCCGTGCGGCCACCAGCGTGTATCCCAATCGCACTTTCGACATAAGTGATAATACTGGTGGTTCCCATAAGTGCGCCGCCAACTGTACCGATTCCATCGACATACATCGCCTTCTCCAACCCAACGACTCCTTGGTCTCGTGAACGGAGGTTGGTCGCGGCGGTGAGTCCAATAAATTTCCCAATACTTCCGTAGAAATCGATCAAGAAGAGGACAAGGAACACCGTAAGTGCGGAAGGCTGCGAAAATGGCCACCAATCAAGCTGCCCGACCCCGCTCAACATACCCGTCATAAATTTAGTGGGTGCCTCAGCAGTGATACCAACGCTTCGGCAGAAGAAACAACTCGTAAGTATAGCGAAGATAAAAGCTCCACCGCTCAAGAGGCGCGTCGGTAGGCACCGAAAATTCGGCAAGTGACGGAGAGCAACGCACACGAACAGACCGAGCCCCAAGGCTACCGCCTCGCGGCTAAACACGGAGCCGAGCCCCGAGGGAAGACCTTTTTCAAAAGCAACGAGCTTCGCCAGAAAAAGCCCTATAGTCAAAACAAAGACACCCACACTCAGGGCTAGATTAGACTGAAGCCCCAGGGGAATGGAACGAATGATCCGTCCACGCACCGGAAGCCATGTAAGTAATATGCACAGGACTCCCGACCAAAACACGGCACCAAGAGCCTGACTAACCGTCAGCCCCATGAGACCGATCGCAGAGAAAGCAACAAATCCGTTCATCTCCAGTCCGGGAGCCAAGGCGAAGGGCAGGCGAGCCCAAACTCCCATAAGCAGACAGGTCAGACCGGAGGCAACAGCTGTCGCAAAGAGCACTGATCCAGAATCAAATCCTCCCCTGCTGAGTATCGCCGGATTCACGACTAGGATGTATGCCATACTAAGGTAGAGAGAAACTCCAGCAAGTATCTCAGTACGCAGAGTGCTGCGGCGAGTTGTCACCTGAAAGTACAAATCCCACCAAGGAGCGCGCGTCAGTTTTTGATCCGTATCGGCCATAAAAAGATTCCGAGTATAGCGGTTTTATCAGCAAGCGCATCAGCGCTCTACTGCATGATTTGGTTATGCTGCCTTACGGGTTACAACTCGATAATCGTACCCCAGCGCTGTCAAAATACTAAAAATTACGTCGAAGCTGACTTTTGATGTGCCCACTCCGCTTTCAATTTGGGCCACTCTTGCCTGGCTCACTCCCAGCTTTTTAGCCAAGACCGCCTGTGACATCTTTTTGGTCTTCCTGATCTTTACAATCATCTCGATAAGGCGCTGTTTCTCTCGTACCTCAGAAATATTCGCTCCCAGAGACTTTGCAAGTTGATCGATGCTTATTTCTTTCCAAGGCATACTATATCTCCCGAATTCGTTTCAAAACCGTATCAAGTTCCTTTTGCGGAATCTGTTGTGTCTTTTTCCGAAAAGCATGGATGAGATAAATGGCATCACCCCGCTTCACATAATAAAACACTCGCACCTGCCCGCTACGGGCTCTGAACCGTAGCTCATGTAGCCCAGGCCTAATACCCGACAGATTCCTACTGAGTGGCATAGAAAGCACATCGCCATTGTGCAGAAGTGTAATAGCGTCAAAGATTTCCAATCGAGTGGACTCCGGCAGGTTCACCAGGAAATCTTCTACGGGGCTTCTGCCATTTGGCCTTTGATAATACCTGATCCGCACTTTAGTATTATAAGCCACATATTATAATAAGCCAAGACTTATAATTGGTGCAATTGGTGCAGTGTCTCGCGGATGTCCTTGTACTTAGCGTTGGGAACTAGCCTCTGCAAAAACGCGCTAACTTCCTGAAATAACGATTGATACCCGAACAAGTTCAGGTGCAGTCCTTCAGCTAGCAGAGTCGCTAGGTCTGTTCGGCCGGACTAAGTCTCAAACAGAGGTAGATAATGGGTTTCTGTCGAGCGACACTCATCAGCAACCAGTGCCGCCATCGTTGCCGCATCATCCATGCGAGGACACCACCTACCCCAGAAAGGACCAGTCCTGGATTCAGCTATGGGCACTGCGCTCAAGACAGCAAGAGGTGTGATGTTGCGAAGCTCTGCAACAAGCCGGGCTAGTGTCTCCCTAATAGTCTAGCACGTATGTAGCCAGGCTACTGCTCACTAGGTTACCTACCCAGAAATCCGTGCAACTTTTCCGCTCCATTTCCGATTATATACAGGACGCAGTTGTTGCCGAACCAAAATACCCGAGATGAAATACCATCCTAATAAAAGCGTGCTCTTTGTGACCTTTACAGTGGAAGAAGGGCTACTGCTACTCTGTAATCCGTTGTGTCTAGCTATCATTCAGAGCTGCCTAGCCGCCGCTCAGAGCCTATACCCAGTCAGGATCTGCCACCGACACCTGTTAGTCGAGCTGCGCAAGCTCAGATTCGATTTGTCGCCGAAGATCTTCACTGACGTGCTTGGCGGGCTGGCCCCCATCTCCCGGTTGATTCTGCTCCTGTCCACCTGCTACCTGCGCACCTGATGAGGGGCGCAAGGTTTTACCGCGCGCTATAATCAAAGCGATTACAGCTCCCAGTGCAAGAAACGCAAATGGTACAAGCCATACAAGCTTCCCAAATCCAGCGTAGCGAGGCACAGCTCGATACTGCTCTCCGTACTGCTGAAGCACCTGCTCAAGAACCACCTCTGCTGGCACTCCTAACTCTAGCTTCTCTCTAATAGAGAGTTTAAGGTTGTGCGCCTTTGAGCTCGGACAATCATTCAATGAACGCCCGGGACAGAACGGACTAAAAACCTGCTGATAAACCTCGTAGGCTCTTCGATCCAGATCCTCCTGGGACACCTCTGCCTGTGCCTGCAAACAGAGTAAAGCCGCTGCCAGTAGCGTTGCACAGAGCAATCGTATTGGGTGGCTATACAAGCTGCACCTCATCGCGATGCATACTCCTCACGATACGCTGCAATACGTTTTTGCAGATCCGCATCGATTTGAAATCCTGATGGATTAGGACTAGAGAGGTAGGTAATTATCTTATTTATATCAACTATTGGTGTTACTTTAATCTTGAGATCACGCTCCGCTTCCTTCACCGCAGATACATCCCCTGCGCCCCTCTCGTCACGGTCGACCAAAATAACAACCCCAGCAATATCTAAACCGACCTTATCGCGCAACAAAGGCACCATCTCCTGCAAGGTCGTACCAGCAGTAACGACATCCTCTACGAGCACGATGCGCATTCCAGCGCTAAGTGGTTTACCAACAAACTCTCCTCCTTCGCCGCGTGTCTTTGCCTCTTTGCGATTGAAGCAAAACCCCATTGGGGTCGAAAAATCCTGTGCCAAACTCATAGCGGTAGCAACGCACAACGGTATCCCTTTATAGGCTGGGCCAAAAACTGCATCTACATCCTGCAGTCCAAGGGATATGATCTGCTGAGCATAAAAGCGCGCAATCTTTGATATCTTAGCGCCATCATCAAAACCACCAGTATTGATGAAGTATGGCGCCTTGCGACCCGATTTTAGGGTAAAATCACCAAATTTTAGGGCACCACTCTGAACCAAAAAGTTGATAACCTCATGAGTCATCGAATCTGCAATTTTCATAGCTCCCAACCCCTTTCTATTCGACTATCTTTCCATGCCTTTGCGCACACTGCACATCATCGCCCCTCTTATACTTACCAACACTTAGAAGCGCAAACAAATACAACGAACCGTCGTGGTCATTTTTAATCTCGCCAATCACCTTACCCAGAGATTCTCCAGAGGGAGTAACGATCGGGCTCCCTTTACCCACCAACTCCCGTCCGTTTAGCTGAATTCGCTCAAGCTGCCGAGGTACGCGCCCAATAGCATCACTACGCTCAACTACCTCCTGTCCGATGTAGCATCCTTTGGTAAACGATACCGCCTGGCGCAGCCCGTATTCTAGCAGCATGCCCTGCTCATTTATCTCCTCTGGAAATGTTGCGCATACTGCCCTCCAGCGCAGGAGATCATACTCAAAGCGCCTTAGCGGTGCTCCCAGCGTCGGCATTACTGCTTCGCCTGCTCGCTCTGCATTTATTCCCGTAAAAATCAGGTCCACACCAGCAAGAGCTATGCGCGCCCGCTGCAAACAAGCACCCACACCTAATCCAGCGCTATGTGCTAGGGTCCGCGCTTGAACCCCATCTATGGCCAAGTGAACCAAGGCAATCTCATTAGAGACATCACTGCACACAACCCTATCAGCGACTTTAAATCGCATCAGAGCTTGAGAAAGGGCTAGCGCGTCACCACCGTCGCTGGCCACTAAGAAGCTATCATCGCTTTCGCAGGCAACTATAAAGAGACCCTCCACTCTCCCTTGCGCAGTAAGCGCCGCGGCCAGAGCACTTTGTCCTGGCTGCAAGCTTCGAATATCCTGAGATAGGCGGTTGTGGAGGTAGCGACGAGAATCCTTTCCCGAGACCCTAAAACAAACTGCCGTATCGATAATAAACCACATAGAAGCGATCGTCATTTATCTGCTGGCGTTACCCGGCGCGTGCCAGTGCTATACACAACTATCACCTAATGCGCTTAAAGACGCGCGACAAGCTATCCCAAGACCAAAACACAACCACTGCTTTGCCTTTGATCCGTTTCACATCGATAAACGGGTCAGTCCAGAAACGTGAGTCCTTTGAGTTATCTCGATTATCGCCGAGCAGTAAGACATGCCCCTGAGGGACGGTGCGTGGCCCAAAGTTCCCGTCTAACTTCCCCCCTTCTGCCCAGCGCGCATACGGCTCGCTAAGTGGACGTCCGTTTATTAAAACCTGTGGACCTCGCACCTCAACAACATCGCCACCGAGACCAACAACACGCTTGATAATATGTATCTGGGAATCATCCTCATCAGGAGTATTAGGGTCGTCTGGCCTTGTAAAAACCACTACATCCCCACGTTCAGGCGTATGCCACATAGCAACTGCATCGGTCACAAGCGGCATCCTAAGCCCGTACCAGAATTTAAGCACCAAGATAAAGTCGCCGATTTGAAGGGTGGGAATCATCGACCCTGAAGGTATCTTGAAAGGCTCAACGACGGTGACGCGGATACCGAAAGCTAGCCCCAGTATGATGACCAGGGTCTTAAAAAAAGCAACTATCTCCCCCCAGGTGCTCTGCGGAGACTTATTTGCCGAACCTGGGGGCTGCTGTGAATGTTGTTGTTGTTGTGGCGCGACACTGTGCGTCATCGTAAACCTCCGCCGCAGAGTGTACAGGCAAATCTCAACTGGCGCACTATGGCGTTTTATAAAAGTCCGCAGCGAAGTCTCGATCAATAGGTCGAGCCGGAGAAATCCCGGTCGCCCAGGCGGCGACCGCAGGGACTGCAACTAGCTGGAGAGGGCCGGAAAATCACAAATGATGAGGGTTTACCAGCAGTCTCCTATAGTGATTAACGTTAAAAAGACATTACCCAGTTTATTGCCCTATGCGCTTTATAACGTTCTCAAAAAGTCCGTAGCGAAATCCCGAGTTTTGGAGAACGCTATCGATTCGCGGACGCGAATCAAAACAACAACCTATAGTGATGTCCAGCAAAAGCCTTGGCAGTTTTACTGGCACGGACTTTTGCACGTCACTATAGCTAGGCTGCAAATCCTTGCCGTTTGCCAAAAACCACCGTACTGCAATCCACCTGTATCTTTGGATCTTTGGATGTCACAGTTGAAACGAATATGCCGGGCTCGAAGGCACGCTCCTTGAGCAATTCCACCTTACTAGCATCAGGAATCGTCATCGTGGCCGTTATTGAAAAATTTATCTCCACCACTACGTGGCCGGGAGTATCATCGATTATCTTAGTAATCATCCCGTAGAGCGGATAGGTTGTGCCAACCTCTACGTCCCCGAACTGAACCTCGCATCCAAACTTCTCAAAAAAATTCGGTGTTTTTTCTTCGTTGCTATTCATTACATCACCACCTTAAAAAACAGTTTAAACATCGGGGACGCCTTATACCCTCATATCCGACTACAGCCCAAAGCTGCTTCAATTATTGTTCACAACACACCTGCGGCGCCTATTGAAATAGTTGAACGCTCCAGCAAACAGCCTCTGCGCCTTCTCAACTACCTAAAACAACACAGCATTCCACCCTCCCTCGCAGCGCTATTTTTTACCGCACCGCTAACCAATCTGGCCCTATCTCTAGGGGAATTACGGAGTTTTTATAGGGCGTTATGCGGCCTCGTCAATAAATACCGGCTTCAGGCTGGGGGTGCACTCTGCTAGAATAAAAGAGGCTTGAATGAACCATTAGCGGGGATGCTCAATGAATCAATCACTTCGATACTTTTCGATCGTTATTGCCTCGGCACTTATGATACTCGTCACCGCCGGCTCTCAAAAAGCTTTAGCCACTCCGTCGCAGCGCGGGTTTCTTATCCCTCTTGAATCTATCTCTGAAGAGTCTTTAGACGATATTAAGAACAACTGGAAAGCCAATATTCTTCGGCTTCAGATCGGTAACAATCGTAGCATGGATGGAGCTACGGGAGCAGCTTATGACTCTATGCTTGAAGAGCGCTTCACATTACTTGACCAGAAGCTACCTCTCATCACCGCCAGGGGATTAAAATTCATCTTCTGTCTTCATTCCCCTCCAGGAGGATTTCTCACTCGTGAGCCCCCTTCACATTACCGAATGTACTCGGAACCTGCCTTGCAGGAGGAGTATATAGCCAAATGGCGGCAGATAGCAGCTCGTTACGGCTCGCACCCGGCCCTGTTTGCTTTCGATATCGAGAACGAACCAGCGATGCGCAAAGCTCTGGTTTCAGCCGGAGCCCGCACATGGAACAGTCTTGTAGTAGAGGTGGTAAAGGCTATCCGCGAAACTCACCCAACTGTGCCGCTGATCGTCAAATCACTCTATGGCGACCCGTCAAGATTAGCATCCCTACCTGCTATTAACGATGCAAACATCATCTACGGATACAATTCGTATCTCTACAACAACTACCAACACACTGGTGTTACAACCGCGCCATTCTCAATTCCGCGCCCGCCAGATGCTGCGATCTTACAGAATCTAAGACGTAGGGTGGGCCCATTCTTCTTTAAACAATACACTCGCGCACAAAAAAAGGAGATACCTGCTAGCGCCTATCCGCCACAGGTCATGGTTGGTGAGGTAGCTGTATCCGGGTGCGCGGTCGAATCGGGGGAGTTCATAGCTGGCCTGCTCACGGCAATTGAGAAAAATGACTCAGCACTATCACAACGTAAGCGCGATCGCGCCATGACCAAATGGCGCCGGGCTAGACGCACAAATCGACGGGCACCAAAGCCTGTCTTTGTTGCCACTAATTTTTATGAGGATGTTACGCATTCTGGATACACCATACATGCGTATGCAGAGTCCCAGTTTTGGGATCCCCGATTTAGCTGCGATGCCTCTGGGGCATTCACCCTCGCGCAAACCGACACCGACCGCGCCATAGTGATTAAGTCGATGATGAGCAAAAACTAAGAGTACTAGGCATGGTGCTACGCCTTATTGCCCCCGGACTTATGAGCTGTGTGGCGATCTTCCTACTTGCATCAGGATGCTCTAGCGAACGACCGCCGTACGGCCAGATCATGGTCAAAAACGACTCCCAGGACCGGAGCTACAACGTTATTACTGTTTCTGGCGGAGGCACCTATGGGTCACTTAAGCCGGGCGAGAAGCTTATCTTACCGGCGGGAACTAAGAGCTTTTCGGTTGAACGCCGCTACAGGGACTACACTCGCTCGTACACCGTTAGCTGTCCACCGATCTCTGGAAAGGGGATCCTCGTAAAGCTTATTGATATACACGTAAATCGGATCGCTGGTGGTTGTAAAACAACCCATGCATCAAAAGGTTAAAAAGACCCTGCCTCCTTCACTTACAGACATTTGGGGATATAGTGGTTACTATAGAGTTCTCCAAAAGTCCGTAGCGAAAGTCCGTAGCGAAATCCCGAGTTTTGGAGAACGCTATCGATTCGCGGATGCGAATCAAAACAACAACCTATAGTGATGTCCAGCAAAAGCCTTGCCAGTTTTACTGGCACGGACTTTT
>JBKCMS010000195.1:0-2378 GCA_046300175.1 Pseudomonadota bacterium
AAAAGTCCGTGCCAGTAAAACTGGCAAGGCTTTTGCTGGACATCACTATAGGTTGTTGTTTTGATTCGCATCCGCGAATCGATAGCGTTCTCCAAAACTCGGGATTTCGCTACGGACTTTCGCTACGGACTTTTGGAGAACGCTATAAACAGGTCTGCAAGTAAGCCGCTGACTCAGCAGGAGCGTTTATCCTAAAAAGAGCAGTTAAGGTGGGGCAGAATGGAGCAGCTGGTTAAAAGCACGAAGAATTTTGATATTTTCGGCGCGGAACCCTGGCACCGTTAGGGTGAGCACCGAAAATTCAAAAGCCGCAGTGATTTTAGCCAGATGCGCAATTCTGAAACCCGCAACTGCTCTTTTAGGTTTATAAGCCAGGTTCCGTGAGCGGTTGTGGCGGATTAGCTTGCGACCTACTCTTGAGTAATTTCAGATCGCCAGAGATCAGGGCTACAATTCCGCCGATGGCGCTCGTTACAGTGACGGCTAGAAGCCAGAGGGCACCGAATGCGGTTGCTTGCTCGGCTGTCACAAGTGCCGGGGCGGCAGTGAGGAAGTGGATGTAAGAGCCCTCACGAACACCTAACCCGTTCCAGCTTATTGGGAGACTACTTGCAATATTGACGAGAGGAATCACCACAAATAGAGTCGCTAACGGTATCTGCGCTCCTACTGCATTCGCCATTACGGCGTGAAGGAGTATCTGAGTGCAGTGAAATACCACTGAGATCGCTGTGATTATCAATAGCACCCGAGGTGAGCGAGGAAATATAGCAGCCACCTGCTCCATTTTGGCGCCGAATTTAGTCGAGCGCGGGAGGGCCTTGAGCAAAGCCGGACCTAGTATCCACGCCAGGATAAAGGCCGTTATTAGGGCTAAGAGGCCAAGCAATAGGAGCCCAGAGACGCGATCACTCTTGAACAGCTGGCTGGTGACCAAGGCGATTATACTCAGAACCGTTAGGCCGTGAATGCGATCTGCTACTACGGCGGCGATCCCTTCGGTTTTTTTCGGTAGCCCATCTGAGATCAAGATGCCGCGGGCTACATCGCCCCCAACGGTCCCTAAACCAGAACCGAAGCAATTAACGAACATTCCGATAAAATAAGCCTTCAAGGCCGTAGCATAGGGGACGTCGATCCCTCCTGAGCGGGCGATTGTCCACCACTTTACGGAGCTCATTAATTGACCCACGTTGTATCCAAAGATAACCACTATAGCGGTCCAGGGGGATATCTGCGCGAGGGTTGCAAGAAGCTTTTCAAATGAGATTGAAACCGCCACTATTGTGACCATGGCGATCGTAATGAATACCTTGATAAGGGTTTTAGGGGTCATCGATGTTTCCGCCGGGCACTTTTGGCTAACCAGGGTAAGTATCCCAGATTTATCCGATTTGTTCAAATGGCGTTGGGACGCGAGATATGCTTCGCTAGCGGCACTCAAGAGGTACCGGATTAGCTAACAGCGTGGTATTGTTTCGGCATGCAGAGAGAAAATGATCCATCAAAAGCGGGGCCACGCCGAGAAGAGATGAACGTCGGCTTGGCGCGCCATGAAAAGCAGTTGGACCAGAACATGCCCGGTTGGTTTTTGGAGCGTGGCGGATGGATATTTGCGGGGTGCTTGGTTTTAGCAGCTCTTGCAGTATTCTTCGTTACCACTGATTTCGATACCGGAGAGCCTGTTGATCGGCGGAGTTTAGCGTCGCTGGTGGTTGTCGGGGCACCTCGTACAATATGGGAAGATGGTTCTTCCACAGTTGTGCAGTCTGTTCAGGTGCGTGTTGGCAATCAAGGGCAATCCCAGGCTCGGGATGTGAAGGTGAGCGTAGTTGTCGGTAGTAATAGGATGCAGCTTAGGGGCTCAGACAAGATCGATTCTGGTAAGAGTGAAGTTTTTGCTGGAGATGCTAGGGTTTTGCTCAGGCCGGGGCAGGAGCTCGAATTCGCGCTTGAGTGCTCAAACTGTTAGCTCGTCCGAGAAATGTCAATAGGTGCCCCAGCTGGTCTGTAAGCTCCGCCGGTTTATTCTTCACCGTGGGCCCAAAAGAGGCTAATCAACAGATAATTGTCGTCTAACTACGTCATATTTCTCAAAGAGGTGACATTTGTCACCTAATTCCGTATACTCAAGCCTTGTGGCAAGTAATGCTTGTGGGCCGATAGCTCAGTCGGTAGAGCGCTGTATTTTTTTTCAAGTTGCTCTACCGACTGAGGTACCTGTTCAAGTATGACTTGTGGGCCGATAGCTCAGTCGGTAGAGCGCTGTATTTTTTTTCAAGTTGCTCTACCGACTGAGGTACCTGTTCAAGAATGACTTGTGGGCCGATAGCTCAGTCGGTAGAGCGCTGTATTTTTTTTAAAGTTGCTCTACCGAC
>JBKCMS010000196.1:0-8322 GCA_046300175.1 Pseudomonadota bacterium
CCCCAAGCCATTACCCTATTTTAGGGCATTGCCGACCTGAACCTATCTCCGCTAGGCTTTTGCAACATAGAGTACCGGCATCAGCCTGACGTTATAGAGTAGCGCCTGGGGACCGGTTTTTTGGGAGAACTGTACTATGAAGATTCTACGTGCTGCTGTTGCTGCTACGAGCTTGCTCGGCGCCGCATTCTGCTCGTCAAATGCAATTGCTGAACACCATGAGATGACCGATCGCCTCTACATCAAGCCAGAGATCGCTTACGTTTTACCGGCTGATGGCGATGTTGATGATACAGTGTTTCTAGGTGCTCGTGTTGGTTATGAGCTCGATGACAACTGGGCAGCAGAGCTTGAGTCCGGCTGGATGGAGTATGGCTGGGATGCTTCAGCTACTCAAAAGAACCTTGATATCACAACAATTCCAGTGCTCGCCAACCTCCGCTACGGCCAACGCTGCAGCGATGCTGAGATGGGATGGTACGGATACGGCGGTATCGGATGGGCATTTAATGACCTAGAGGACAACTCCGAAGAGATGCGCGCAGATGGCTCGTTTGCTTGGCAGATCGGAGCTGGCGTGGAGTACCCGATCACTACAGGTCTAGATGTATTCCTAGATATTCGCTACCTCTGGAACCGCTCGAACATCGACATTCCAAATGGTAGGGTACGCACCGCAGCTGATGATGCAGTACTTTCATCAGTACTTTTCACTACCGGTGTTAAGTTCTAATAGTTGAGTTAAACCTCAATTAGGGAACAGAGAGCGGAGGTACCCCCTCCGCTCTTTTTTTTGGGGACCTAGTTGCGACCTCCGAAATTCAGCGACTATAGTGACGGTGTTGCCGCTCAAAAAGAGGTACTCCGCGATGCTCTCTGATGACTTACCTGCATCGAGCAACAATACGCACTTAATCCTGTCTCAAGAAGCGCGCATAGCGCTTAAAGCCGGAGCTCTTGCTCCAGTGCTTTTAAAGTTCCTGCTTAGTTAAAAACCTACTCAGCTATCACTGGTCCCACGTTTATCAGCAACTAGATAGTCTCTTTCTACAGCTAGAGTTTTTTTGTCTTCTACGGCGCAACTTGGCTACGCCAAGATTGCGCTCGCCCTGCTATTGCGAGCGATTTTTTTCAAAAATCACTCGCGCAGGGTTTATGACAGACTCCCCACAACCTACAAACACCAACCTTCTTCAAGCTCTCTCTCCGACCCTGGTCGCCATAGCAGCCATCCCAGAGGAAGAGTCTGGCTCGCAAAACAGAAGAGCCTCCGAACCAGGAGAGCCTACCGGCAAGACGTCCTCCACTTCATGCAGACAGTAGGAGCTCGCTCGCGCGAAGAGTTGAGGACCATCGATCACAAAGCCGTGGTCGCCTGGGAGCGGTATATGCGGGAGGTTGAAGGGGTGCAGGCATCGACCATCCGACCAAGGCTTGCAGCACTCTAGTCACTCTTTCGACACCTTGTTACCCACGGGCACGCCGCGAAGAACCCGGTGAATGAGATTGAGAGGCCCGCAATCAACAGAGACGAAGGGACAGCGCTTGCTTTCTCAAAGGCGCAGGCGCGAAAGATTCTCGATGCACCCTCCCCTGATATGGTTGAGGGGCTGAGGGATCGAGCGATCCTCTCCATTGGTCTTCAGGTAGGACTACGCCGAGCTGAAATAGCATCGCTTAAGGTCTCAGACCTTCACCAAAACAGGGGCTTTGATTCGCTTCGAGTCGTGCGAAAGGGAAACAGGAAAGGTGCTCTCGCCATCAATCCACAGACAGCACAGAGAATTCGAGCGTATCTAGATGTGGCAGGTCACGGAGATGACTTAGATGGTGGTCTCGTGCGGCCACTTCATCACAACAGGCACAGCAAAGATGCCAGGCGACGGATGCATCCAGACGCCATAGACCGAGTGCTGAGAAAGTACGCGCGTCAGATAGGGCTTTCGCGAGGCTACTCTGCGCACTCTATGCGCGCCACGTTTATTACAACCGCTCTAGAGAATGGGGCGAGCCTAGAAGATGTGCAGAAAGCAGCCGGGCACAGAGACCCCTCGACAACAAAGCTCTATGACCGGCGCGGATACAACCCGGAAAAATCCGCGAGCTTTTTTGCTACCTACTAAACAGCTGGCTGCCAGCACGCAGCTTTTCGCGCCAGTGTCCGAATATAAACCCAGCCTCATTCATTTTTGAAAAAAATGAATGAGGCTGGGTTTATCTCAACATCGAGCGTGTCCCCATCAATCACTTGAGGCAGGATGGCGGAGCGGCTGAATCGGTCTTCGGGCATATCCTTGAATTCGTCGAAGTTACTCATTGGCGGCCCGCAAAATCGCCAGATTTACGATAAAATATCTCTGATATCCGACATTGCGTCCTTAAGCGGGATAAAAGTAATTCCGCTCTCTGTGTAGCGCGTCGTTCCGCCGTAGAATAGGAATAATTTTGAAGTCGGGTAGTCCTCTTTAAAGGCCAGAAGACCTCTTATATCTTCTCGTCTTACCTGGGCGGTACGCTTCACTTCACAGGCTACGATTCCTCTCTCTCCGTAAGCTATGAGATCCACTTCAAGTTTTGTTTTCGTCCTCCAAAAATAAAAATAATAACCGAGGTCACAGTAGTCATTAACTGCCCGCATTTCTTGAAATAGAAGTGTCTCAAAAGCGGCTCCATCAATTTCTTCAGGCATATCCAGTGGGCCCTTAGGTCGAAGCGCGCGGTATACCCCTACATCAAAAAGAAAAAACTTTGGATGTTGTGTCATGTCGCGCGATGCTTTTTTTGTAAACACCGGTAATCGAGTGGCGAGCATTAAGTCTTCAAGGATAGTGAAATACTGCTCTACAGTTTTGCGTTCGACGGAGCATTGTCGGGCGACATCCGAGATGTTTATTTGTTGAGCTTGAGAGAGCGTCGCAGCTTCGAGGAATCTTGAGAACGCTCCCAGATTTCTTGTAAGACCTTCTTGTTGAATCTCCTCTTTTAAGTATGTAGCAACATAGCTAGCTAAGTATTGTTTTGTGTCTGCCCCGAGGTAGGCAGACGGGAGCAGTCCGCTTACTAACGATTTAGAAAAGTCATATTTATCGCCCAGCTCAACAGCCGTGAGTGGATACATGTATTTCGTAATGGCTCTTCCGGCAAGTAGATTGACTCCCGAACGTTTGAGTTTTCGCGCGCTCGAGCCCGTCAGGATGAACTGTATGTTCTTCTTCTCTATAAGCCTGTGCACTTCATCGAGAATTCGAGGTATCTTTTGTACTTCATCTATTACTACTTGTTTTTTTCCCGAGTCTTCGATGAGTCGCTCTAGTCTTTGAGTAGAGCTGATTAACATGTTGAACTTTTCATCCTCTAGTAAGTCTATGTAGAGGGCATCGGGGAAGTGGATACGGAGGAACTTTGTTTTGCCTACTCCTCGAGGTCCAAGAAGGAAGTAGCTCGAAGTGCCGGGCAGAGTTAGAATTCTGGAAATCATTTCTCCATATTAGCTGCATAAGTGGCAAAAGCAACTCCAAAAATGCAAATACCTAATATTACACTGTTATTTGTGGTGGTTGAGGCTAAAGAGGCTCGCACGAGGCTCGTACATGGTAGAAATCTCGGCGATACAGTCGCTATCGCGAGCCCCGTCCAGCATGCAGCACTAATTCAGTAAGACAGCTGATTTACTTGATTATTACCCTGGGGCTCCTGCAGGAAGAGTGTAGAGAAACCTACCATGTACAAGCCGAAGAGCGTCCCTACTTCAAGCCGCTGGCGAGAATTTCCAGAAAATCCCCAACAGGAACTACCTCTATGCCATCCTCGTCCCTAAATGCGCGTTCGCCCTCATACACCATAATTCTACGTTTTATCCCCTTAAGCTCCTTGATAGCACGTAAGGCTTTGAAATGTTCTGGGCGAAGTCTTCGGCTTGCCTTTATCTCAATCGCTATAAAGGAATTATTTCGAGATAGGAGCAAATCCACTTCAGTCGTGCCAGTCGACCAGTAATACAGATCGTCAAACTTGAGCATCCCGTAATCGCGGAGAGACCGAATTGTTTGAATGAGAAGGCCCTCTAACAGCGCGCCACGCTCTTCAGCACCGGGGACTCCGAGCTGATTTTTTGCGGCGCGCACAACGCCAGGATCGACCCAGTATAGTTTCGGATGACGCTTTTCCTTGACTCGCAAGCGACCTTCAAAGGCAGGCAGTCTGTATGAGAGTAGAGTATCCTCCAAGATATCAATGTACCCCTGTACGGTTGTCCGAGCGACGCCAGCATCTCTCGCAAGCCCGTCAACATTTAGCACTTGGCCGTGAAAGAGAGCTGCAACTTGAAGAAATCGAGCGAAACCGGGGAGATTGCGCACGAGGGCTTCAACCTGTATCTCCTCTCGTAGGTAAGATTGAACATATGCCTTCAACTGTTCCGATGGACTCTTTGCGTTAATTATCAGTGGCAACGAGCCGTATTGCAGTACATTGGAGACAACATAATCACCCTGCATTTCAGAATGAAGCAAGGGATACATAAAGCGTTGGAGGGCGCGACCGCCCAAAAGGTTTACTCCCTCTCTTCTTAGTTTTCGAGCACTCGAGCCGAGTAACGCAAATTTGAGTCCAAGCTCTTCAATCGAGCGATGAACTTCGTTTAAGAGCGAGGGAATTCGCTGTATCTCGTCAATGATTACCCAGTCACCACGTCGGACTTTGAGCAACATTTTTCGTAGCAGAGATGGATCAACAAGAAGATCCTGATAGAGGGCTTCATCGAGCAGGTTTATTAACAGTGCCCTAGGGAATGTACGCTCAACCCATGAGCTCTTGCCTGTGCCTCTCATTCCTAATAGAAAAAAGCTCGACGAAGGTTTTTTTATAGCGCGGTTGTATCTCTTTGTAACCATGTCGGCGAATATGCCGCAAAATCGCCGGTATGTCTACATAGTAGTTGCCCCATTGGATGGATAGTTGCTATGTAGCCTCATAGAGGAATCCCTCTCCTCTCAAAGTAATTACTCAGTCCAATCACTTCGATTACTTACGAGCGGAGAGGGATTCTTTTAGGGGTCTACATAGCAACTGTGTCTACGAAAGTATGCACGATTGATAGTTTGAGGCGCACCCCATTTGTATTTTACGAAACAGCAACATGTGAGCGCTGCATAGACAGTGACCACGCATAGCAGGTTGTTAAGCGAAAGGTTCTCTTGCGGGTAAAGGAGTGAGTCGCTGGCCCCCGCGTTTTTCAGGGGCTACGCTCCCGGGATTTTTTGAGATCCCTTCGCTCCGCCCCCGAAAAACGCTACTACTAAGTCACTGCCCAAAAGGACTTACGCGGTTTTGTAGAGGGTTTTATTTCTCGATTCTTCGAATCGAGTGGGATTTTTTTTGTCGCGATGTTGACAAGTCTCATAGCAGATAAATCTATCCAATCCGCTCCTGAGTTTGCGTTACGCCTGAGTTCTCTACTGATTGTGCTTTTGGATCTTCCAACCTCCTTAGCTATCTTAGAAACGCTGTATCCAAGCCTGCGACCCTTCCAAATCACTCGCCGCTCGGCCAAACATAATTGCCCTTTCGAATCTTCCATAAATACCTAGATGTACAACGCATTCTAGGTGTTGCGTTTTGAAGTTGAATCTACCGAACGCATGGAGGGCGCGACTCCTGGCGCGCCGAGTTCAGCGAGCGAGATCTTACTAGCGGGAACCTCCCCCTGTTTGGAATTTAGGCTCAACGGCACTCTCCGCTCAACGCTGTTCAACGCTGTTCAACGCTGTAATGTGGGGCTAATCATAAACAGTCTCCTTACGCACAAGGGGCTCTACCGGCAGGTATACGCCAAGGGCCCGGAGGGCGACGCAAACTACCTGACACCAACATCCCCTACCCTCGCGCGAGACGCATCGCCCCAAAGCAGTTGACATCGATCTGAGTTTGATACTCCGCGAACGAACAGCTGAGCGCTGCTCCACCGAGAAGAATCATCCTATTGAGGAGTGGTCGGCCAGCGAGGTCGGATCCGAATATATCGTGAAGCCAGGATCTAATTCCTTTGTTCATAAGTTTCCCAATAGCTCCCGCTGGACTTGTCTGATCCCCTTCAAGTAGTGGGAAAAGGGGCAGCTGGCCCTTGGCTTCCTGTGTCGCCGCAGCTACAAACAGGATCGATAGCGCGATGCACGAGGTGCACCAGATAAAGGGAAGGCTTTGCTGTTGGAGCAGGGGGCCTCTGATTCCTACGATCGGATGCGGATACGTTGTGGGTCTAAAAACTGTGCGGTAGAGGCCCGGCGAGGAGCCGTTACCGAAATAAAGTTCCAGTTGGTTTGTGTGTGCCATGTTAGATAAAACTCCGGTTTTTGTGGTGCCGCTGCTGATTGAAGCGCTTATATAATTAATCGGATTTATTTCTCAAAAGTTGCTACTCAAAGGGGCTAGGAATCGGTGATAAAATCCGGCGGAGGAGTAATATCGGGGTGCGGTGAAGTGGAGATACAGGGGAAGTCTTAAACCGACAGATTCCGACAGTAGTTGCTTAGTGCACACGTTTCGGTATTTTGTTAATAACTCCGAATACACAGTTTGTAGTTCGGTAGGAGAGGATTCCATGCAAGACGAGCAGCAGAAGAAAGAGGAGCTCATTGAAATGCTTCGCGCAGAGGTTGCGAGGCTTCTGTGCGCTGATGATGTGAGCGAAGAGGAGAAGTTGTCTCGGATCAAGCTCGCTCAAGCGATTATTGAGAGTGGAGAGGTGTAGTATGTCGAATATCAAGGAAGTAATTAAAGACCTTAAATCGGTCTCTACGATTGCATTAGACTGGCTTGAACGGGTTGCCAGCAATTTAATAAATTCATCGCAAGATAAGGCAGGGGACCTCTCATTAGAAGAGATGAGACGCCGAGTAAACTTAGCATTGCTGGCGCTACAGGGCAAGGATGTATCGACTAAAGCAGCAGGAGAATCTGGCCCATCAGCAACTGAAAAAATTGTGCAAGGTGTCTTACAAGTTGAAATGGTGGCTCCTAATTCTGCCAGTTGTCCTATTGCGGTAGCAAAAGCTTTGCTGGAGGGGCAGTCTTATGGATTTAGTATTGATGGATGGCAACCAATTGCCCCTGGCGATCAAGATTGTCTAATCGATCAACGTGCTTTTCAACAAAGAACGGCTAATTATGCTAGCATTTATCATGATTTTACTGGTAGTGAACTTGTTAAAATAAGGAGTCAAAGTGGAAATTGCGATGGTGATTTACACTTAAGGGCAAATGTTGAAATCAATGTTACCTGGAGTAGAGCTGACGCTTATCAATTTGGTTACGAAGGAGCAGATAAAAAAATTGGGAGGGATCTGATTCCAGCAGTAAGGAGCGATAGCTGTGTAATCTATCGAAATATAGAGGCAAGCGAGTACATAAAAGGGAGTAATCTTGGAAGGTTAGTATCAGTAAATACAAAGAATCCTGGAGTTAAAGTCTTTATGCTTCGAGTTGGAACTAGCGGTATTTATCCAGAGAAGCTGCTTGATGCATTAGAATCGCTTACTAAGCTGGCTGAGAATAAAGTTAACGGTCGGTTTAAAGACGAGGTTACTTTCCCAATGGTCTCTTTAGACTATAAAGGTGATTTACCACATCTTTTGCAGGCATCTCATAAAGATCATCAAGGTAAAAGTATTTCAGAAGCCACTTTAAAAGCACGACTATCAATGGATGAGGTAGGTGCCAAGGCAGAAGCACAGGTTGATTTTATTTCTTTGGGTGCTTCATCGGCAGGAATGGAGCCATCAGATTATGAGCGTATCAATGATAAATTTTTTGTTTGGTTTGTTGATAATTCTTATGTATCCCGTCGTAATGGTAAAATTCTTTTTGCAGCCTATGTAGGCAGAGAATCAATGGAAAGGCCTGATATGAGAAGGCCAAGTTTAATGGATGCTTCTGATCTTGGTGATGAGTCAGATGGAAGGATGGTGCTGAGATCCTAATAATTATCATCATCCGAGACTGTAACGATAAGTGTGTAAACTGGTAAGAGCGTCTGGTTACACATTACCGACGAGGCAGGTTCAATAACTTAACGCACCACTCATCACTTTAGGTATGGTGTAGTATTGGCCATCGGTGCTGTTACGTCGGTAGGTACAGTAGCAGACTTATCCATAGGGGGAGCTGAGCGGAGCCCGTCAGGGTGTGTTGCGTCCCACATACCTGACCCCAGTTTTAGCTAGATCGATCCCACATAACCGACACCAGTTTAGGGGGGTCGGATCCCACATAAATGAACCCAGTTAGAGGGGGGTAAATCCCACATAACTGGACCCACTTTTGGGG
>JBKCMS010000197.1:0-3239 GCA_046300175.1 Pseudomonadota bacterium
AGACCACAGTGGAAGACCACAGCGGAAGACCACAGCGGAAGACCACAGCGGAAGACCACAGCGGAAGACCACAGCGGAAGACCACAGTGAACGGTCACGGTGAAAAACAACGGTAAAACACCAAGGTGAACAATACCGATACTTTACCTCCGAGAAAAGGGCTTCCTGCTGAGCTCTTCAACCCCTCACTCGCCGCTTGCCAGACCGCCCTACATAGGGCACCGTATAAGGAGTTGAATTTGAGTGGTCGTAGTTCAAGAACACTTTTAGCATTTACAGCTAACATTTACAGCTAACATTCACGGCTAACACGCGCAGCCAAAATGCTCAGCTAAAATGCACAGCCAAAATGCACAGCTAAAATGCACAGCCCAAACTTAGAGTCGAGTTAAAACAGCAACTTATGGTGAGCATAGACAGAAATACGCAGCAGCAGACTTCTATTTGTCACTATAGCTAGGTTGGCTTACACAATTACACTCCAACACCATTTCGGCAAGGTTCCCCGATGAAAAATAGCCCCAAAGTAGTAGCGATCACAGGTGGCATTGGATCGGGGAAGTCCCTTGTTGCAAGTTTTTTTGAGTCGTGGGGAGCTGCTGTAGTTGATGCAGATCAACTCGCTAGGAAAGTGGTTGAGCCGGGGTCCAAAACTCTTGCTGAAGTGCAAAGTGCTTTTCCTGACGAACACCTTATTCTCGCCGACGGCTCACTTAACCGCTCTAAGCTTGCCTCTATTATCTTTTCCAATGATGAGTGTAGACATCGACTTGAGGCGATCATTCACCCGCGCATTCGGGAGCTGTGGCGTGATCGTCTTGCGGAACTACGCAAATCCGGGGCCCCATTGATTGTATACGTCGTCCCGCTCTACTTTGAGTCATCACAAAAGATAGCTGAGATCGATAAAGTAATATTGGTCTCTGCACCAGACGACCTCAAAATCTCCCGCATTATGGCCCGCGATGGATTTTCTCAAGACTCTGCAGAGCTGAGGCTGAGAGCTCAGCTCCCTGATAGCGAAAAGATTCAGAGGAGTGACTATGTGATTTACAACTGCTCTAGTGTCGATGCTGTGCGAGAAAAAGCGCACCAGGTATTTACTGAGCTCGTGCGCTCTCCCTGCTATTGCGGGTGATTTTTTCAAAATCACCCGCTCAGGGTTTAATTTCTTCAGCCCGCTAAGTTAAGCAGCTCAATAACACGCTCACAGAGCGCCTTCGTAGCCCCGGGAATATCCCATGACGCCTTATCTCTAGGCCCTACCATGTCAGAGATCGCCCTTAGTTGGATAAATGGTACCCCTTTTAGACGACACACGTAGAAAAGCGCGGCACCTTCCATGTTTACGATATCTGGAGAATATCGCTGACGGACCCACTCGATACTTTTCGGCTCTGCCAAAGTTCGGTTAACAGTAATACTTCGCACGGCGGGTAGGTTCAACGCCTGCACAAACGATGGCTCGTTAGCACTCAGCACTCCGCCCTTAAAGGGAGTTCCCTCAGTTGGCAGCAGTCCCATGTCGACTACATCAATAAAGCTTCCATCGGCTTCTGCACCAAAATCACCCAGCCCCTCCTCAACCACTCGAACCACAGATCCTTTGGGATACAAAGAGGAGAAGCTTCCAGCTATGCCCGCCTGTAAAACGAAGCGGTAACTTTTCTCCGCCAGTTGGGACATCAAGTGCGCTGCACACTGAAGCTGCCCGACTCCTGTAACCAAGCAATCAAAACTCTCACTCTCCACTACGGTGCCCGGCACCCCGAGTCCCCCTGTGGCTGATGCATGGCAATTAAAGAATGATAGAGCGGGTTCAAGCTCAAAGGCCGTAGCCGTAACCAGGAGTGCCTTGACATTCGCACGTTCCATCACTGCAACCCTTAAAAATGACCACCCAAACCGATATGGTATCCTTCAAAACTATCTGCTGAGACATAACTTGAACCAACATATATCGCCGACAGTGGACCTAATTTTTCTTTAAGCTTGAATACCAGGTCTGCTCCTACCTCAAACATATTAACGAACTTTAGACCCTCAGCCGCTTTGCCACTTATATTTCCCCATTGAAAAAACGGCTGGATGGCTAGAGCCGCGCTCTTAGTAGAAACTCCAATATCATGCAGATATTCAATTCGATTAGAAACCAGCCCTGACGACGAGTGTATCTTAACCTCTCGATTGCCTCCGTGAAACGAATCATTAAATAGTTGCGAGGCTGCCAGTGTGTACCGCAGCCGTCCGGTGACGAAAAGCGTTTCGTACACGATTCGCAGTTGAGGCGTATAAGTTAAGACGTCCAGCCCCCAATTATAAAACTCCCTGTAATCAGTTTGTAAAACCTGCTGGCTGTATGGATTATTAAAGTCATACTCATTACGAAGATACGAGTACGAGAGGGACACAGCCGGCACTATAGAGAGCCCCTCGGCGACATCGACATACGCGCCGACTCCAGATGAAACGCACAACAGTTTCGTCACTGAAAAGTCATTCTCGCCTATGCCGTCAAGCGGAGCTGCACCACTGGTAACCTTGAGCAACCCAAACCCAGTGCGAATAAATGGTCGAACAGAGTCTGACTTTTCAGCTATGAGAATCTCTACTGGCAACCTAAAGGTATCGTACTGGGTATCGGGCTGATCTATTCGCCGTTGGAGAAATCGGCCATTTGACACAAGGTCGTGCGAGGAAAAAAGTGTGTTGGTATTTACTGCCTGATTGAGACTCTCCTCGGCATAGTCGCGCGTATACCCGGGAGGCAAACGATCTTGAGCTAAGGCGATACAACTAAAAAAAGCAGAGCTCAACGCAACCAGAGCAGTCCAGAAGATCAGAGGCTCGATACTTACCGCTGCTGTTTCCCCTACCCTTCCGATTACCACCGTTCTATCCGAGATTGGCTTGATTAATAAAACTCTGAAGCGAGCCTAAACTTACCTGAAATACTTCAACACCCTGGTAGCCAGATATGCGCCACATACCCAATTACCCCTGCTGGTAAAGCTACGCGACCTGGCCCCCTGCAAGCAACAAAATAAATAAAAGTACGATTATGTAAAAGAGAAGCCGCGCTCATGCCTAAACGGCACCACTATAGTGACGTGCAAAAGTCCGTGCCAGTAAAACTGGCAAGGCTTTTGCTGGACATCACTATAGGTTGTTGTTTTGATTCGCATCCGCGAATCGATAGCGTTCTCCAAAACTCGGGATTTCGCTACGGACTTTTGGAG
>JBKCMS010000198.1:0-15921 GCA_046300175.1 Pseudomonadota bacterium
GGCCAGCGAAGCGCCGCCCCCAAAAAAAAAGGGGCCAGCGAAGCGCCGCCCCCAAAAAAAAGGGGCCAGCAAAGCCCCGCCCCAAAAAGAGGGGGCCAGCGAAGCGCCGCCCCCAAAAAAAAGGGGCCAGCGAAGCGCCGCCCCACAAAAAAAGGGGCCAGCGCCGCGCCGCCCCCAAAAAAAGGGGCCAGCGCAGCGCCGCCCCAAATCAGGGGTGCAGGGGGGCGGTGCCCCCCTGCCCGTCATTTCAATCTTGGCGAAGCCAAGTTGAAATAGGAAAAAAATGGAGCGGGAGACGAGACTCGAACCCGCGACCCTCAGCTTGGAAGGCTGATGCTCTAGCCAACTGAGCTACTCCCGCTCATGTCTTAGGGATACAGAGTACCCGTTTGACGGTGTGATTGAACAACAAAACGGCGGAAAAGGCAACCTCAAGGACGATGTGTAGCGTTTACTCAGTGATAGGGAGAGCCGGAACCGAATCCCGATCACGTCAGCTTATCGCGGTTCGGGGACCATCGGGTCAGCTCCGAAATCGAACTCTCGTCCGTCCGAAACCCCGTCCCCATCCGAGTCGGGATGACGGAGATTCGACCCGATCGCTACCTCTTTAGCGTCGGGCAAACCATCGGCGTCGGAATCTATACCATCACCTTTGCTGGCCCCTCGCTCGGCGCTTTCTCCCTTACCCTCCGTGGAATCTCTACCCCGGTCAAAATCCACATCTGCCGGCTGATCTGCCTTTTCGTCGCCGCTATTCTCGTCCTCGTTAGATAATATTTCAGGACCGACACGCGCTGCCAAGCGAGTGCTGAGCACAGCGCGCGGAGCCAACGCCGGATTATTTGGGTCAGATCCCATATTTTCCTCTAAAGAATCACTGAATCCATCTCCATCCGCGTCCTTCCAGCTGCGGTCATCATCTTTGTCCCCGTCACTGTTGGAATCCCTGTCGAGCTTGATGTCCCGTGAGAACGAGTCTCCCAACCAATTTCCTGACTGCGCTACACCTGCTACTGCTGCCACGCTTCCAGCGGCTTTCTCGGCACCCTCGGCACCCTCAGCACCACCAAGCTTAGAAAGCTGGTTGAAGAGATCGTCATCCGCTCTTGCATCATCAGATGTCGGGTCAACTTCGGCGGTCAGGTCAGCAATCGCAGTTTGGGTTGCGTCTGCTTCTGGAATTTCGGTGCTATCGGCGGTAGCAACCCCTGTTGGGGTCACAGTCTGCGTACCAGTGGATTGGGCGGTCGCCGTCGGCGACCCGGTGGGCGAACCCGTTGGTACCTTGGCCTGCACACCCAGCTCATAGTCTGTCTGACACGCCTTAGTACCACTTACAAGGATACCGAGGCACACTACCAAGACCGAACTGGCAAACTTATCTAATCCCGATCCCAAACGCATATCGACTCCCCGTGACTTTCGGCCGCTCAATGCAGAGCTATCTGTATCAACTCTAGGAGCTCTCAGCCCCTAGAGCCTACCTTTGGGCCCTCTAAGTACCTCCCCTAGCCTAGCCCTTACCGACGGTTTTAAAAAGAGGTTTGCTATAACGTCGTCCAAAAGCCTCAGCCGAATCCCAACTTTTGAAATACCACGTAGCTACCGGGGGCTGGCGGTATTTTTTGCCTCCGCCACTCGCTTCTGCTAAATATCTTGTTAGATGACAGCAGCGCTTCCTGAATCGGCCACGAGACTCCGGGGCCAACACCCGACTTTTTCTTTTAAGGGCTATTCTATTTCGCCCGTTGATCATGGGCTGCGGCTGGAATTCCGTTTCTCCATCGAGCCTTCCATCGATTTTTCGCCGCAATTGACGATACCGTTACAGGATTACTCACAGGCAGCCAGCCTAGCTGGAGACCCTATCGTACAGCGCCTGACTTTCCTGATCGGAATGGTGGAGCTGCTCTCCTACTGGAAGCTCTCCTGCTCTCCTAGAATTGAGATCGAAGCAGGACACCTAAGCGACGACGAGATACCCTTTTGGGAGAAACTTATTCGTAAAGGACTTGGCGAATTTTTCTTCCTTAATAAGATTCCTCCTTCTCTCGACTTTTCTATCATTCCCACAGCCCCAAAAATAAACTGGCATGGAACAGCCGCCCCCGTAGCGCGGCGCGGCGATCAGTCAACTCTGGTTCTGGTCGGTGGAGGCAAAGACTCAATAGTAACCCTGGAGCTGCTGCGCCAGAATCTACCTATCCAGAGTTCCTCCAACTTCGATAGCCTGGCCGCATTGGTGCTTAATCCGATTCCAGCATCGATGGCTGCGATTCATACAGCGCAGTACCCTCCTCCACTTGTTATCCAAAGAACGATCGACCCTAAACTGCGCGAACTGAACTCCAAGGGATACCTCAACGGCCACACCCCCTTCTCTGCGCTGTTGGCGTTTGTGTCTACCCTCACTGCCTACGCCAACGGGTACCGTCGAGTAGTCGCATCTAACGAAGCCAGCGCCAGCGAGGGAAATGTTGAGTATCATGGATTTGAGATCAACCACCAGTACTCGAAAAGCTTTGAATTCGAGCGAGATTTCCGCGGCTATATTACAAAACTCGCCATCCCTACAGAATATCTTAGCTTTTTACGTCCGCTTAATGAGCTCCAGATCTGCGCCCTCTTCAGTGACATGCCGGTCTATCACTCAATTTTTCGCAGCTGCAACCGCGAACAAACTTTGATTGCTCGCAGCCGTTGCGCGGACAGCTCCTCGGCTCCTGCCAGGTCCGGCTGGTGTGCTCAGTGCCCTAAATGCGTTTTCACTTTTTTATGTCTTAGGTGCTTCCTTGACGATGTGCAACTCCTCTCTATATTTGGCGAGGATATCCGAGCCCAGCCGGCATTTGATTCAGTCGTATTGGAGCTCGCAGGATTCTCCGAGCACAAACCTTTCGAGTGCGTTGGTACTTACGAAGAGGTCCGTGCCTGTGTGTCACACCAGCTAGCAAATGATGCATCTGCTCTTTCTAGCTCTGATGCTGCTCTAAGACTAAGGCACGAGTTGACTCGAACTCACTCCGCAAAAATTGGTGATCTCCTGAACCGGTGGAACCCGCATCATTTCCTCGATCCCGCGCTGCTGGAGCCGCTTCGTGCCGCTTTGAGACCACTACAGCAGAGGTTTTCACCATGAGCCTTCATGCCAACTGGAGTGACAAGCGGGTCCTGTTGTTAGGTTTTGGTGCAGAAGGTAGGTCTAACCTACTCTATGCGGCTAAGTGTGGGGCTCGCGAAATAGCTATCGCTGATCAAGCCTCATCTGTAACGGTTCCATCGGACGATGCTCACCTTATCACCCGCGTTTTTAGCGGTGTCGATTGGCTTGCGGGACTTTACGATTACGACATAATTATTCGTAGTCCAGGGGTACCGCTTCGACACCTATCTAATCTGCCTCAGGCAGCCCCTCAGACTGTGGTTACTTCGGGGACAGATATCTTCCTCGGTCAACACCGTGATCGGACCATCGGCATCACCGGTACCAAGGGTAAATCCACCACCACTAGCCTGATTTACCACATCCTGACTCGCGCTAATATCGCTGCTCAGCTCGGAGGCAACATAGGAATTCCTGCACTAAACTTGCTCGATACCCGAGCAGCTGTGTACGTACTTGAGTTATCCAGCTATCAACTAGCCGATGTGCGGACCTCGCCACATATCGCGGTGCTTCTCAATCTATACCCTGAACACCTCGATCATCACGGTAGCTTTGAGCTTTACGGCGCAGCAAAGGCAAGCATCTCTCGCTTTCAGACGCACCAAGATACTCTGGTACTTCCGAGTGGCTCGGAGCATTTACAGCGACTAACCGAGAGCAGTAGTGCACAGCGAGTACTCTGGGGAACACCAAATGATCAATCTTGGATCGAGCGAGAGCATTTTTACTACCGGTGCGCCAAAGGGCTTACTCACAAGGTGTGCAGCATCACTACACCTCTACTGAAAGGCCCTGGGAACCAACGGAATATCCTCGCCGCGCTGGCTGCTATTAGCCACCTATCTCTTCCAACAGACGTGCTTGCCCAAGCCCTGGCTTCTTTTCGACCACTACCACACCGCCTTGAGGAGGTTGCGGTGACCTCTGGAGTGACCTTTATCAACGATTCAATCTCTACCGTACCCGAGGCCACCATTAACGCTCTAGAAACATTTGGACCACTGGTAGGCACCGTGCTACTCGGCGGTTTTGATCGCGGAGTTTCGTTTGCAAAACTCGCCGATTACTTGATGCAAACAAATGTCAAAACTATACTTCTCTTTCCTCCCAGTGGGACTCGAATCGCTCAGGCTCTTAAAGAGCACCCGCTATTTAGCAGCAATCCGCGCACCATTATCGAGGTCTCTTCGATGCAGGATGCGGTATATCATGCGCGAGTCAATACTCCACCCGGCTCAATTTGTCTCCTGTCCCCTGCTTCACCGAGCTTTCCGCTCTTTAAAAATTTTGAGGAGCGCGGTGCTGCCTTCCGCGATGCTGTTTTGTCCAAGCACACCCCTAGTGAGTTGTAAGTGCCGGCGCTGCCAGACTTGCGATGTAATTCAAAACCGACTCCACGTCTTCCGCGCTGTCAGCCTTGGTAACGTAACCAACAGCGCCGTAGCGAGCCAATTTTTCGCCCAGGTCAGCTATACGACTCTCGCTTGTAGCAACTACTGATGGACCGATTTCAGCGATCTGCGTCAGTAGGTCGAGCGTGCTAGCCACCGCATGCAGGTCCACCAATACAACCGATGGATGCCAATCATTAGTTAACTTTAGAGCCTCTTCGGCGCTTGTCACCAGTTTGCACTCGATAGCAAACTCAGAGTGATATTCCTCTGCCGCCGCCTGCAGCTGTGCAAAATGTTCTGAGTGATCGTCCACAATCAGGACCTTCACCTCTTTGCGAAGTCCGAAATCTCCCTTGTTTTCAGGTGGCACGTAAGCCATGAATCAACACGCAAAAATTAGTTGTGGGATTAACTCCCTTACCAGTCATATCGGCACATCACTGAATGCCTTAACCTAAATTATGGTTGCTTCAAACCACGATGGCGCCTAGCCAACCAAAAAAAATAAATATTCCGTTGCCATTTCTAGTCTTTTTGCATATGGTAGCGGAATAGCGCTGGCTCCCAAGGGCCACTTCACAACAAAACTCTAGGTAATTGATTATTATGGCCACTAAGCGAAAGACCTCCGAGACATCAACGTATCCGCCGAGCAGTCCTCAGGTTGATAAAATCCAAGCTAATGGATTTCAAACCAATACTCTCGCCCCAGTTCAGCGGCAGACCCTTGAATTTCTACGCAATTTTCTGGCAGACAAGGGTTATGCACCCTCTCTCAAGGCTATCGCTGACTTTATTGGAGTCAAATCCGCCTCAACTGCCCACTTTCATCTCGAGAGACTAGAAGATAAGGGCTTTATCCGTCGTGGAGTTGACGGGATGCTTGAAATTCTTGACCGGGCCACCCCTGAGTTGGGCCCTACGGCAGTCCCGTTGGTAGGTGTAATAGCCGCTGGCCGACCGATTGAAGCTATTGAGCAGTCGACCACCATAGAGATTCCTCCAACGATGATTGACGGTCGAGGTGAAGTCTACTGTCTAGAAGTCAGCGGGAGCTCAATGATAGACGAGCACATCTGCGATAGAGACATAGTGGTTATCAAAAAGCAGGATAGCGCTGAGGATGGCCAGATCGTAGTGGCCCTTCTAGAGGACGGTAGCGCAACTTTAAAAAGATATCGCCGATTAAAGAATGGTCAGGTTATGCTTATACCAGCTAATCCGACTATGCAGCCAATCACCGTTGATCGCGTTTCGATTCAAGGGCGATTGATTGGGGTTATAAGAGAGCTTCATTAGCACTAGCGCTTAGTGGAGATGCTTCAAGAACTGATTTGGCTTAACTGACTAAAGATTATTTTAATTGTAAAAAGCAAATAAGCGTAAGGAGAACAAGATGGAACTATACGACAACAACTCCGGTGGAGATGGAAATTCAGGAGAGAAGGGCAAGGCTCTCTCTAGTGCGATAACACAACTTGAAAAGAAGTACGGTAAGGGCGCGATAATGAGCCTCGGCACATCCGTTGCCGACCGAGTCGAATCCTTCTCTTCAGGCAGCCTTTCACTCGATATAGCATTGGGAATTGGCGGTTTTCCACGAGGCCGCATCTGTGAGATCTATGGCCCTGAATCATCAGGAAAAACCACATTGGCGTTAAGCGCTACCGCTGAAGTGCAAAGAGCTGGTGGGACCGTGGTTTACATCGACGCAGAACACGCCTTAGATGTGAATTACGCAAAGAGGCTTGGAGTAGATACCTCTAAGCTTTTGGTGAGCCAGCCGGATTGCGGCGAACAAGCACTTGAGATCTGCGAGGCTCTAGTATCCTCCAACTCAGTGGACCTTGTGGTCATAGATTCCGTAGCAGCGCTAGTACCTCGTGCCGAGATCGATGGCGAGATGGAGGACCAGCAACCAGGCCTACAAGCTAGACTTATGAGCAAGGCTCTTCGCAAGCTCACTGCTATTACGGCTAAATCTAATACTACCATCATCTTCATCAACCAGATCCGAATGAAGATCGGGGTAATGTTCGGCAGCCCAGAAACAACTACGGGTGGAAACGCCCTCAAGTTCTACGCCTCTGTGCGACTTGATGTCCGTCGAATCGGCTCCATTAAGGACCAGAACGATGTAACCGGCAACCGAGTGCGCGTAAAGGTGGTTAAGAATAAAGTTGCGGCTCCGTTCCGTGAGGCCGAGTTTGATATCATCTTTAATGAAGGGGTGAGCCTGTCCGGTGAGATCGTTGATCTTGGGGCAGAGAAAGGAATCATCGATAAGGCTGGCGCATGGTTTAGCTTCCGCGGAGAGCGCATGGGACAAGGCCGGGAAGGCGCTAAGCAGTTCCTAAGAGACAACCCAGAGATCGCCTCTCAGATTCGCAATCTGGTTATGGACTCTTATGCTGTAGGCAACACCGATGTGCCAGTAGCAGCTGACTCTGTTGAAGACTCAGAAGATGGCTCCATGCCAGCGGAGAAGGCTCCTAGGGGCCGTCGCAAAGCAGCAGTAAACGATTAGTTTGCTGCTATTTGTTGGCTCTTCGGGGAGATGAGTGGGTAAATTACGCGCCATAAATTCCAGTTACATGGCTGGTTAGCGCTTGTTTACCCACTTGAAAGCCCGAAGCGCCCACAAATGAATTAGCTAGGGCTTAAAGCAGCACGTTGAGTCTGTTTATTGCCTTTGTTTGCCCACTAATTACGGCGATGATGTGTAGGGAAGCGGGAGGTCTATTACTCCTCAGGAATGACCTCTCCACCGCGGTATTCATGCAGCTTGTTTCTGAGTGTCCGTATACTAATTCCCAACAGCTTGGCTGCCTCCGTTCGGTTGTTACCAGTTGAACGCAGGGTCTCGAATATCAGAGCCTTCTCCATCTCCTGCACTGTCATACCTGAGCGTATCCCTAGTGTGCTTAAATCAGCAACCTCTACCAAGTTGGTCTCCTTTTCGATGCGTGCCTCAAGAGATGAGACCTCTGATAGGTTCTCGCGTAGGGTTTCCATCTGAACCTGAGGGTTCATTGACAGCAAGAAATCACCCTTTCTTGGTGTTTGTCCCTGCGCCAGTATCGCAGCACGTTGTACGGCGTTCTGAAGCTCCCGAATATTTCCCGGCCACGGGTGCGCCATCAATGCCTCAAGGACTTCGCTAGGTAGTGCTGGGGCCTTCTCACCAAGATATTGGCGCATGAAGTGCTCTGTGAGGAGTCGAATATCGTTCCGACGCTCTCGTAGTGGCGGTAGTGTGATCGGAATAACGTTTAATCGGTAATATAGATCTGCACGAAATTTCCCTTCCTGAACAGTTTCCTCAAGGTTTCTATTAGTGGTAGCCAGCACTCGTACGTCAATCTGTACTGGATCTTTACCGCCGACGCGATCGACCTCTCGTTCCTGAAGCACACGAAGCAGCTTGGCCTGTAGCGCCAGGTCCATCTCAGAAACCTCGTCTAGAAGGATCGTACCACCGTGCGCTAGCTCGAACTTTCCTATCTTGCGCGTCTGCGCACCGGTAAATGCACCTTTCTCATGCCCAAAAAGCTCGCTTTCCAAAAGACTTTCCGGCAGCGCAGCGCAATTCACCGCGACAAATGGTTGCTGCGAACGTAGGCTCGAAGTGTGTATAAAGCGAGCGATTAGCTCCTTACCGGTTCCAGACTCGCCCTGAATCAACACCGTTGCCTCGCTACGAGCAACAGCCTCAGCCACTTCCAGTACACGAATCATCAACGGATCATTAGTGATTATCGGGCGACCTCCCTTACTCTTTTGCGCACGTTGTCGAGTTGCACATGCCTCAGGTAGCAAAACCCGCTCTACTACCCGCTCCAAATCTACTGCTGAAAATGGCTTAGTGATGAAATCTGCCGCTCCGAGCTGCATGGCCTCTACCGCCTGATTTATCGTACCGTAGGCGGTAATCATGACAACAGGGATCTCTGACCCCCTCTTCTGCAGAGTAGTCATCAATTCGATACCTGACATCTGAGGCATCTGTTGATCAGTAATGATTAGATCGTACTGCTCATTTTCTAGCTGTTCAATAGCTGCCAGGCCATTAGATACGATCGTTAGCTGAAAACTCTCGCGGGCAAGACATGCGCGAATCGCCTGCTGCATGTGCGGATCATCATCGGCAACGAGAATCCGAGCGCGAACTGCTTTATTTGAATCAGTCGGTTGTTCATGTTGCATGGTGTATACTCCCTACGCAGCACTCGCGCCAAGGCGAGGCATAAATATTGAGAACTCAGCTGATGGCGTGTTACGAGCGGAAACCTGGCCACCGTGAGCCTCTACGATTCGTCTAACAATCGATAATCCTAGACCTGTCCCTTCGCGTCGGCCTGAAGTAAACGGCTCAAAAAGCCTTCCCATGATCGGCTCAGGAATTCCTGGGCCATCATCTGCAATTGTTATGCTGACTCCATCACGCCCTACCGCATTCTCTACAGTGATCGATATGACACCTGCAAATGAGACAGCCTGTAGAGCATTCAGAATAATGTTGTAAATACACTGACGCACGCCCTGTTCATCGACCTTCATAAATGGATTTCCGGCCAGCCGAACATCAAACTGACACTGTGGGCTATAGAGGCTTATGAAATGTTGTTGTAACTCTTGTACGATCGAGTGAATATTCACCGGGCTGACATTTAGCCTTTTATTTTGGGCGAAGTGCAGGACATTAGAAACAACACCGTCGAGGCTGCGAATACTTCTATCTACCTGGTCAAGAAGCTCAAGTGATTCAGGTCTGTCACGCAGGTCACGTCTCAGCATCGATACAAATAGATTGATAGCGCCGAGCGGGTTGCGAATCTCATGCGCTAGCCCTGCTGCCGTCTCACCAAGCATCGCTAGCCGCTCTGATCGCTTGACCTCTTCGTCCTTCCTCCTTAGTTGCTCCTGCAACTCGGCTACTTCGTTAAGCAGCTCTGTATGGCGACTCTCTAGCTTCGCCGTACTATCATTGAAGCGCTCTATCACTCCAAGAAGGCTAATCGCACGCTCTTGTAGTGTTATCTCTCCTTTGCCATCCTCTAACATAGTTTAGTCCTTCGTTGTATTACTTCGCTCTTTCCACTCGGCCTGCTCCAGCGATGCCTGCATGACTATCAGCCACGTATCAGATGGAGGCAGACGCTTCTGCGCTTGCTCTACGACCTGCCGCGCACGCGGAAGATCCCCTGCCTTTAGGGCTACAGACAGCTGTCCATAGTCTGTCCAGCTATCGAGAAATGAATCGCTGTAATCAGACCGCCCCTTCTCGAGCCAAAAGCGTGCTCGATCGCGCTGATCTGTTTGCATCGATATATTAGCTAATATTCGGATCGCTTCCGGTGCGAGTGGGTGATCAGTTGGAATAGTCTTTAGCGAGCGCTCTGCCTCACTCAACTTGCCAAGCTTTACTTGCACATTGCCGAGATTTATCGCAACATCAGGTCGATCAGTCGGAGCAACCTCAGCCATGGCACGCCACAGCTTCTCCTCAGCATCGCTGTAGGCCTGCGCCCTCATGAGGCTCTGCCCCCAAAGAAGTAATGAGCGTCCCCTAAGCGGCGCCTTCTCTGGCAGTAAGCTACCAGCTTTTTCGGCAAATAGAGCCGCTTCCTGGTAACGCTCTTCTTGATACTCTATTATTCCGCGTGAGAGGGTTATCCTGGCACGCTCTTCATTATCTAGCCGATCCGATCTCAAAACAGAATCGAAGATATCTGCCGCTTTTCGAGCCAGCCCGAGCGCCCAGGCACTCTTGGCCGCAGCAACGTGCGCGTCGCGCTCTAGACGACGATCGGGCAGCTTTTCGTAAATTTCTAGAGCCTGGAAATGATCTCCCTCTGCTGTAAGTCGCTGGACGTCCACTGGGTGCTCTGCGTGCCCGCACCTTGACCCAACAGACAGCAATCCGCACAATAATAGAAAATGAGCAATTACGCTTCTTCTCATAGCTCTATGCCCTAACGCCCTTCGAACGATGCGTCTTCAACGACTGATGTGACTTCAATTCTCGTCTCTAAACCCTTCTTCTTAATCTTCTCCACGAGAGTTGTGCGATTAAGACCAAGCAGCTTAGCGGCTGCTTTTTTATTGCCACCGGTTTGCGATAGGGCCGTTGCTATCAGCTTATTTTCATAATTATCAACGAGAGTATTGAAATCAACGCCCAACGATGGAAGAACAAAATCCTCTAACTCAGATATACGGGTAGGTGCAGCGCCGCGTACGAATTCCGGAATATGCTCGACCCCAAGCATGTCCCCATCACTTAGAATTGCAACTCGCTCGACTAGATTTTCCAACTCTCTAACATTTCCTGGCCACGAATAGGCCGAGAGATGGCGCAATGCCTCGTCCGAGAAAGCCATACCTGGCCTTCCTAGATCGTCCGCGTGACGACTCAGAAAATGCTGCGCCAGCATCTCCACGTCTCCCTCGCGCTCTCTGAGCGCCGGAAGTGCCACCGGCACAACCTGCAATCGATAAAATAGATCTTCACGAAAACGTCCAGCCTTGACCTCCTCGGCTAGGTCCTTATTGGTGGCTGCAACAACTCGCACGTCCACATCAATGGACTTTGTAGATCCAACTGGATCAACTTTTCTCTCTTGCAAAACACGCAACAGTTTGACCTGTAACTTTGGACTCATCTCGCCTATTTCATCGAGAAAGATAGTTCCGTTATCAGCTAACTGAAAGCGACCTACACGAGAACTTACCGCACCAGTGAACGCCCCCTTTTCATGACCAAACAGCTCACTTTCGAGAATGTCCTCAGGTATCGCACCGCAATTGACCGGCACCAGCCGTCCTGAACGACCACTAAGAGCATGGATCGCTTTTGCTATCAGCTCTTTGCCGGTGCCGCTTTCTCCGAGGACGAGCACCGTTGATCGTGTGCGAGAGACTTTCTCAACGACCCCGAATATCTTTTGCATCTCTGGGCAGCCACTGATGATTCCTTCAAAGCACTGCACCCGACGTGAGGTCGTTAGGACATTAACTGAATCTGCAGCAATAGCTGGCAAATGATTTAGCTGTGGCTGTAGCAGAGTGTTATAAACCATGAGAACCTTCCTTGTTCACCTTTGTGCCGCCATTACTAATTCAATGACGCCACCAAAACCTTCCTTGTTCGGAGCTGTGATTCATCCTAGCTGAATACGCAAGCGCCCCGAGCGACTGTCATAAAAGTGGCAAACTCCGTACCACTTGACCGCTTCCATGTTAGATTCTTGACAAGGCACAATGGCCTCACAAATTTTGAGATTATTTAACTCCTAGTATCAGCAAGTTACGCAGCCACCTGGACGTTTCGGTCATAACTAGACGCCCTGCTGGCACGAGTACGGCTAGGAAAAGAGATCATGGTAGCGTTCAAAAATGTGCACTTCTTGGTCATCAGGCTGTCGGATATTTGTACAAGAAGGAACATCCGTAACGTGCTTGAACAACCCTTCGTTCGAAACTTATCCGGCTTGCTTCAGTTTATTATTGATGGGGAATCAGCAATTAAGAGTCCACGTAACGCTAACGCCAAAGCCAGTCGAAACGATTCTCCCCGTGATTCTATATGTCCACACGATGACTGAATCACAGTCTTGTAACAGAACTGCTTCTCATTAAATTCAAGGCCGGCATGGAATAGAACTGCCTGGCGAGCTTCAAACTGTGTAAGCATCTGCTCAACCGTCGGTAACCATACAAAACAGGCACGCAGTTCGTCAGGCGTCATCCCCTGTGGGTCCACCAGGATTGCAATTGGGTGCTTGCCCTCACGATCCGCCACCTCGTCTCCGACCTCAGGGTTCCAGAAAAGCCCTGCCGCCTCTAAGTCGTGAGCCACGTATATGAACCGTTCGGGGGCGATTATATCCTTACTCATGCGCACCTTTACCCTTTTGGAGGGGTCGTCACCTTTTTAACCTTGCTTTAGATTCAGGCGCTGATTAGGCAAGGGAGTCCGACGCCACCCTTACTTATCGCAATAACTTCCTTTTCCCGCATCGAGGATGTCCAGCACCATACGCTTATCACCTAACGCAAGTAACAGAATTCAGTAGCTAAATTCGGTTAATCGCTAAAGGCAGCTATCCGCTGGCCCCCGAGCGAGTCGCGCTCTCTTTATTTAGATGCTCTATGTTGAAGAAGGGCTCAGCCAACTAAGGCTCGGCAATTAAAAGCACCAGCTGATAGGCAACTAGCGCTAAACACGCTATCAGGATAACAAGTTTATAAAAGGTGACTGCAAAGATGCCGAATATAAACCCTAAAACTGCGGCTTTTTCACCATTAGACTGAACATAATCGCGTAGCCACTCTATCCACCCTCGGAAGTACTCGTTCCACTCTGCTTTTCTTTTTGACTTTATTCGGCTTACCAGCGCCCCAAACATCTCCCCTACCCCTCGAATCCTGTTGTAAAGATCATTCAAATTGAGGTGCGCACCAGACAGTCACCCCTCGTGTACCGATTTGTTTTAACCCAAAACGAGCCGTTAAGGAGTAGCAAAATGGTTCAGATGGCTAAAAGCGACCTGGATTTTGAACTCTTTGGCGGCTTGAACCCTGACATGGTCGTGGTGAGCACAGAAAATTTCTAAATCAGGGTAATTTCCCCCGGATAAGATAGCTCGCGGCTGAATTTTGCTACGAGATTACCTTACTCTCTGTAGAAGCAACTTTCGAGACCGGCCCTCCTGTAGTAAACTCGGAAAGCATTGTAAGACCTGTCTCAATCGACGTCCGCACAGCGCTGCTCCTTTTGAGATAGAACCAAACATCGTTGGAGCCATTTCATGAAAAAAATCCTTTTGTCCTCAGTAGCGTTCTCACTATCTGCTATCGTTGCACCATTTACCATCGTTCTATCAGCCAACGCGGCTGACGCGGCTAAGGGAGGCACCCTCTACGCCCAACGATGTGCTATGTGCCACGGTGATAAAGGCGCTGGAGATGGGGCGCTTGCTGCTACTATGCCCGAGGGGCAGAAACCTAGGAACCTCGGCGCCGGTGCCAATAAATATGCAACCGACGATGTAAAGCTCAAAGAGATTATCAAGAACGGAGGAGCGTCGGTCGGTTTAAGCGTTTTGATGCCTGCGCAGTCCGATTTATCTGACGAGCAGTTAAATGATCTTGTAGCCTTCGTTAATTCCTTAAAGAAATAGCTTGTTGACTTAGGTATCGGTTACGCCCATGTCTATGCAGGATTTCGTTCACTTCGAGAATGTGGCCGAGGCCAACACCATAGCAGCAGCTTTTTGGCGGCGTGTTGAGATCGAACCCGACACTGTGGTGTACCGATACGCGCTGGCATCATCGGCTGCTGCTACGCGGGTGTGGCGTGAAGATACCTATCGAACCGCAGCTGAAAAGGTGGCGAAATTAGCCCATTACCTGGCGTCAAAAGGTGTGGGCCGAGGAACATCAGTTGCGATCATCTCTAACACTCGGGTTGAGTGGATGTTAGCTGACATGGCGGTTCAGACCTTGGGCGCGGTGGCAGTAAGCATATATCAGTCACTTCCATCGGCTGAGGTAGGGTTTATATTAGCCGACTCAGGGGCTAAATTTGTCTTTATCGAAAACGAGGAGCAGGCGCGTAAAATCGCGTGGCTTTTGGAGAATCCCTGCCCAATGCCGGCTCGCGAGGATATACCCGCGTCAGAGGAGAGGCTCGCAATCTCGCACACCATCTCTTTTGAGCATGTACAAGCACTATCAAATATTGACGTGGTGCGTGAAATAGTCGAGAGAGCCGATCTATCAGCGACTCCTCCGCCTACCCCTGCCGAGGTTTCGCGAGCATCCGTGGCATCTTATGTTTATACTTCGGGCACAACCGGCCCCCCTAAGGGAGTTATTCAAACTCACGGCAATCACCTGACCAACGTGGAGCAGGCGGCTATTAGCGGCGTCTTCTCCGGCGATGGATCCCTTTTCTTGTACCTGCCGCTAGCTCATTCATTTGCCAGGTTGATCTACTATGTTGGATACCTCACCTCCACCTCATTAGTGCTTCCTGCTGTGACCGATCATCACTCTTCAAAGATTGACCTGGCATCCGTAGCCAGAGACATTCGGGAGGGAAGCGCCACTATGGTGCCATCTGTTCCACGCCTTTTTGAGAAGATGGCAAGTGTGATTAAGACTCGCGCGGAAGGACGCTCTCTATCGAGTCGGATTTTAAGGTTATGCCTCTCTAATGCGCGTTATGTTCAGCAGTGTGCCGAAAAAGGCACTCGGGTAGGCGCTATTCAACAGATGATTCACCAAGGTCTATCAGGAATCAGAGTAAAGATTGCGCACCAGCTTTTTGGACCTAATTTCAAACACGCGATTTCAGGAGGTGCTCGACTTGACCCAGAAGTAAATCGATTCTTTGATTCGCTTGGCATGATGATCTGCGAGGGCTACGGACTGACCGAAACATGTGTTGCCACGCACGTTAATCTTCCCCATCGCAGGAAGATAGGGAGTGTCGGACCTGCATTTAGTCGCGTTGACGTGCGGATAGCTCCCGAAGATGGCGAGATATGGCTGAAAGGGCCAAACGTTACATCGGGCTATCTAAATCGGCCTAAAGCTACTAAGGAATCGTGGACCGAAGATGGATGGTTCAGGACCGGCGATGTGGGTCGGGTTGATGAAGATGGATTTTTGTACATCACCGATCGTAAGAAGGAGCTAGTAATCACTGCCGGTGGTAAAAAAATACCTCCGACCGAGATGGAGGGAATCTTCAAGCGCTTCTCATTTATCTCTCATGCATTCTTATACGGTGACGGCAAGCCGTACTGTATTATGCTATTTACCTTGAATGAGCCAGAGCTGCGCTCGCAACTTAAATCTGAAGGTATAAGCGTTACATCTGATGAGAAGCTATCGCAGCACCCAGCAGTCATCAGAAAGATCTCCAACGCCGTAAGCTCGGTCAACGCAAAAGTTGCAAGCTATGAAACTATCAAGAACCACGCGATACTGGATGAGGATTTCAGTATTGAAAATGGACTGCTCACACCAACGCTAAAGATGAAGCGTAAATTGATAACAGAGCGCTATGCAGAGCGGATTGACTCCCTCTACAGGGCTTAATTGAAGCGCGCATAGCGCTCCAGCCGTAGCTCTTGCTCCAGTGCACTTTGAGTTCCTGATTAGTTAAAAACCTACTCAGCCGTCTCTGGTCCTACGTTAATCAGCAACTATAGCGTTCTCCAAAAGTCCGTAGCGAAATCCCGAGTTTTGGAGAACGCTATCGATTCGCGGATGCGAATCAAAACAACAACCTATAGTGATGTCCAGCAAAAGCCTTGCCAGTTTTACTGGCACGGACTTTTGCAC
>JBKCMS010000199.1:0-8607 GCA_046300175.1 Pseudomonadota bacterium
GACGTGCAAAAGTCCGTGCCAGTAAAACTGGCAAGGCTTTTGCTGGACATCACTATAGGTTGTTGTTTTGATTCGCATCCGCGAATCGATAGCGTTCTCCAAAACTCGGGATTTCGCTACGGACTTTTGGAGAACGCCATAGTGACGTGCAAAAGTCCGTGCCAGTAAAACTGGCAAGGCTTTTGCTGGACGTCACTATAGGTTGTTGTTTTGATTCGCATCCGCGAATCGATAGCGTTCTCCAAAACTCGGGATTTCGCTACGGACTTTTGGAGAACGCTATATGCGGGGTCTATTGCGCCTACAGAGCGTCGCTACGGACATCGACTAATCAAAAGGTTTGTAGAGAGGCGCGTTGCGAACGAAGACTTATCAATTAAAATTTTTTGTATCATCGACTTCATTAGTAGCTAACCCAAGGCGATAAAGGGTCACTATGCATTGTTTTAAGTAACAAATCACGTGCCCTTTATCGTGCCTGTGCGCGCTTATTAGTACTCACTGAATCCGTTGAAGATGCAGGCGACGCCACCTGCTAACAGGCGCAACAGAAAGGTAGTTTGTTAGGTGCTCTTGGTTAGTACTACTATCGGAGTAGTCATCTCTGACACATTACAGGTGATGGCTGCTACCGTGAGCATCGCCCACTGGGGCGTGTTCGCTGATGATTGCACGTGACGGACTGTAGGATTGGCGCACAATGAGCTAGCCAAGGCTACAGCCTCGCTATTTGTAGCGCTGTTATGAAGGGTCTCAATGATCATAAACGTAACCTGTTCCCAATCCGTGGTGGAGAGCGACTCAGAGAGCTGCCGATCAAGCTTTGTCCATTTGTACGGTAGACTGATGGCTATCTGACTGGGGTCCAGAGTTCCTCTCTTAAGCAACGCCAACAACTCATTATTCGAAACAAGCACGTAAAGATTAGGGCGGTATGCCGGGTTTGTCAGATGGTCAAGCATCAAATAGAGAAACTTACCTGGCTCATATCCACCACCTAACCCACTTATAACCAGAGTCTTCGGGCCAACAGACTTCTCAAGCTCGCGAGCCATGGCGACTTCGGGGGGCTCGCCAAAACGGAAGAAGGTCTGCGAGAACCAGACGAAATTCCCGTACATCGTTAGCGCAGCAATCGCAGCTACACTGAGAACTGCTACAATATAACGCCCAACTCTTGCACGACAGCGATAAAGATACTCACAGGCGTAGGCCAAGCCGACACCGGCGACAACATCAATCAGCGGAAATACGGTCGATAATCGCTTGGGGTAGGCATGAGATGAGAGTATCCCGGGTAGTAAGCCTGCTACTAGCCATGCGAACAGCACTGCTGTTTCGAAGCGCTTACGTTGTGCCAGAAGCAGCGCTGTGGCCGTCATAGCCAAAGAGACAACAAACCATGGCACAGAGCGCGATAGTAGCGGTTGCGTATATGGCAGCCACTCCTGGTGGAAGAGATAAGGTACCTTGTAGAAAACCCCCTGAGTAAAATCCCACAGGTGACTTAACGATTTGAGCACTACTAGCTGTGCTACCTGCCATGCGCTTGGTATCACCTCATCGGTCCCCCACAGCGCTCGCGGTCCAGTCAGTGTAAAAGGGTTGAGGAACTTAAATTGCCCATCAACTGGGTAGTAGCTCATCGGCAACCCAAGTACCCACAAACCTACACCCAAAGCAATTATGACTAGCTGACCTCTTCCGATCGGCAAAGTGAACCTATTAACCAACCATGAGAACGCTATCGCAATAAGTGGGATAGCAACCGCTGACTGACCTGAAGGGTACTGGTGCCATGAGAGTCCCATCATCAGTGCAACTGCCAGAGCCCAGCCAATCTTTCTGGTCTCTACCGCTTTTAAGAGAAAAAGACACATAAGAAGGGTTGGCCACGTCGTCACTCCGTGCGGATGTATATCCGTACGACTCCATCCGATATGCAAACAATTAAGGGCAAAAAGCGCCGCAGCGAATACTCCCGCAGTCCGTCCCGCGACTCGATTAGCGAGCAAAAATATCAACGGAATAGTCAGTATTCCGACAAGAGCAGATGAGAGGCGTAAGGCGAGCAGCGTTGTACCAAATACTGATGTAGTTAGGTAAATTGGTAAGTAGTACAGTAACCCTAGAGGTGCCCAGGGCCCATTGAATCCTCGATTGGCATATACCATCCCCGATAGCGATGTCGCTCCGGCCGAATAAGGCGCCAACTCACCCTCGAATATATTAGTGTGATGATTGAGACCATAAGTTCTAAAAAATGATCCCACCACTACTATCGCAACAAGAGCTAACCAGGTACCCCAGCCATAAGACTCAGTGCGAGATCGAATAGCACCCAGATCGGGGGCTGCTACTCGCGACCCTGCCAAAAAGAGTAGAAGAAAGGAAAGTGCGTATCCAACTCCACCAAGCCATATCGCCATTCTGACCGCCATTACTGGTGTGGCAGGAAGGCCAAAGAGCGAAGAGGCCGCAAGTCTTGTTTGCTCGTCAATCAAGATGAACTGAGTGGCGAGAGAAACCCCTAAACCGAGGAAAAACAACACGTGAGATGCACCGCGGTCGAGTGCGGCTAACACACACACAAGACCGATTGAGACCGCTGCGCAGCCGGCAACAAACAAGCGCAGATCGCTCATAAAAGGTCGTTGGGTTTCGACGAGAGCTACTACAATTGGAGAGAGCGCACGCAAACTCCTATGGCCGGCTAAATCATCAATATATGCGAGCGAGAAGAGACCGCACATTAGCGCGCCAGTTGCAGCTAACAGCAGCGCAAAAAGAAACTTCTGCATGAGCGAAAACATTAGAACTGGTCTTAAAAAGTATCTTCTGCTCCGGTTGACGACATGCGGGCTGCTAAGTCGTCAAGCTTTGCAAAAAAATCCTAAGTGCCTCTCAGTGGAAACACGTCCGGTTTTTTCGCTCGTTTTCCTCGTCTTACCTCGCATCTCGTCAACCTCGCGACAAGGCTAGTTTTAAGACAAGTTCTAGAGAAGAGGGGCCCCATGCCCTGCCTCAGTCTCATCCAGTCAGCTAGTTGAGGCAACCCTGATTTTATGTGCCCGTGCAGCTGGAATAGGGCGTCATCATTGATCTAATCCACCCCGATCAATGCCTATGAGTTTATATCACGATCAGTTAAGACCAGCACCCGCACTTGCGCTGGCTGCTCTGGAGCTGGCACTAACATGATCGAGTAAACGTTCTCGCCCTCAAAATTCTGTCCTGCAAGGCGGGCGACTAATGCTCCTGTAGCGCTGTTGCGCACCACTATGTCGTACACCCCGGCGCTACCAGCCCGGTACCTTGTTGCCGCCTTATAGCGTAAGCCACTCGCCGTCGGCTGTAGCGTGCCAATATCGTCGGCGTTCTGAGTGACATAAACGTCGAAACCCCTGACGCCTCTAAAGACATTAATTATGCGAGCCTTGAAGGTTGCGTCTCCTGCCGGCTCGGTATCATCCTCAAGTAATATCGCCTCAGGCTCAGTTGAGTTTCCGCAAGCTATGTATGTGTAGTCCACATCATCTTGTAAAGATACACGCTGAGAATCGATCGGGGTGAGGGAGTTAGACGGAGTGATCTGCAGCAGATGCGGCTGCGTATCGAACTCTAAGTACGCTGTACTCTCTAGATAGGCGATCTCTTCGAGGTACTCATCTGAGTCAACAAGCACATCAACGCTGTCAAAACCGACTACTGCGTTGAAAAATCGCAAATTGGTGGTGTCGTCATCAGCGTTATCCGCGCAGCCGATCACAACCGTAGCAGCTACTAATGTGGTACAGATTCTTCGTATCAGGGTTATCATAGCCCCCAAGTGTAGCCTTGTGGCTGCGGCTATTCAAATTTAGCCCCTGAAAAATCATCTACCTCGCAACACCCCAGAGAACTAAGCGAATTCCCTAAACTTTTTATGATCCCATTTGTGCTAGGCACCTTCTTCGTGATAGAATCATCTTAATAGTTCAGGGTGTAACTGACCAAGTCGATTAAGGTCAGTTTTGCAACTGGCCAAGAGTATTGAGGAGTATCCGTATAGGTACTAGTCCCTTAAATCTCTGTGAGTTATATCAAGCGGCGGCGTTATCTCTGTGGACGCTTCTTCTAGCCGCGCTGCTCTGTCGGGCATTTTTCCAGTCAGCTCTCTACCCATCAGTACGCTACCAAGCAGCACTGTGCCACCTACTACCACACCAGCTCCCACTACCACTGCATCAGGTTTGGTTGTCAACTTCGCACCTAATCGCCTTTTTAGCCCCAAATCTGAATAGTTTTAAAGTTGTTCCTGTAGTACTACTAGTACCGCATAAACGTCTAAGCTATGGAGGATGCCGCACAATATGACAGATAACCTCGCACTGGTTGTAAAGGAAGACGCTGCTTCGCTTACTACTGTAAAGCGAATCGTGAGAGCCTGTGAGGACGTGAAGGGACAGGAAACTACCATCCTCGACGTTCACTCTATTTCAGATGTTGCGGATTACTTCGTAGTAGTATCCGGTCGGTCAGACCGTCAAGTTCAGGGAATCACCAACAGAGTTGTCGAAGAGCTTTGTCGCTCTGGGGTCAAGCCTCTTTCGGTCGAGGGGTATGAGGACGGCCAATGGGTGCTGGTAGACTGTGGCGACGTTGTAGTGCATATCTTCTATGAGCCCGTTCGTGCTCTCTACGACATAGAGAGCCTGTGGATGCGCGCCAAGAGACTGCCCTCTCAGGAAGTGGCCTGACCATCAAGGAATAACCTTACTCTAGTGCCGTGGGTGCTAATTTTATAGCAATTCTAGTTGCGTCATTTATTCAACTATACGCCGTACTTAGCCGTTCTTAGCCGATTTCATACGTGCGCCTTCTTGTTCACAGATCGGGAACATGGCACCATGCAGAGGCTACACGTATCTACAAGGGAATCATGTACCACGGCGATGCTATTGTTAAAAACGACTTTAATTGGATAAACCTGTTTAAGCAGGGAGTTTTCTGGGCGGTTCACTTCGCCTGCTTAGCCGCCCTCTGGGTCGGTGTTAGCTGGATAGCTGTTGTTGTTTGCTTGGCTTTATACGTGGTGCGTATGTTCGCGATCACTGGGGCCTATCATCGCTACTTCTCTCACCGTTCGTACGATACCAGCCGCTTTTTCCAGTTCTGTCTGGCGCTACTCGGAACCACTGCGGCACAAAAAGGCCCGATCTGGTGGGCGTCGCACCATCGCCACCACCACAGGCACTCTGATACCGCTGAGGATATCCACTCACCGATCGTATCCGGGATATACTTTGCTCACGTAGGTTGGGTGCTCAGCTCGCAGTTTATTGAGCCGCGCCTAGAGTTAGTGAAGGACCTGCTGAAATTCCCCGAGCTACGTCTCCTTGAGCGCTTCAACGTAGTGCCACCGATTTTACTGGCCGTAGGCTGTTTCTTTTTCGGTGTCTGGTTAGAGAGCGCTTTCCCGGCTCTTGGAACAAATGGATGGCAGATGCTGGTGTGGGGCTTCTTTATCAGCACAGTTCTTCTTTATCACGGAACTTTTTGTATCAATTCATTCACACACCTGATCGGAAAACGCCGCTTCCCTTCAACGGATCACAGTAAGAATCACTGGCTGCTCGCCCTGATAACACTGGGAGAGGGCTGGCACAACAATCACCACTACTATCCTGGCTCCGAGCGACAAGGATTCTACTGGTGGGAGATCGACATCTCTCACTATATTCTCAAGGTGCTCTCTTGGTTCGGTTTGGTTTGGAACCTGCGCACTCCGCCAGCGCGAGTGTACGCGGCAGCCGGCAAGCTCCAGTAGAGGCGCACTATTATCTCCTGAGCGCCGTCATTATTAGCTCGGCATACGGGTGCTATAGTTACTTCACACGGACGCTATGAGAGTCGTTCTGATGTTTTGGCTGAACACCAAACCATCAAACTCAGTGCAAAAATGTAGTGTGGGCGACTACCTACTACCGATGTCTCGCTGGAGAAACAGCGAGGGTTAATCGGTGATCACGGCCCTGTTATACAATGTATAGGCAGGACCTTAATCCCTAGCACTGCCCAAAGCAGTCCGCGGCCCAAGCACCTAACTCGGGTGCTTGGGTTTTTTTGTCTACAGATTGACACAGTTGCGCAAAAGCACCCAGGACTCTGCGCTGGAGCACCGTACTTGTCCAAGCAGCATATCGCTAGGCTCTGCTGTACAGTATTAGCACTGTATGCCAGCTTTATCACCCTACGTCCATTTATCGCTCCGATAACCTGGGCTATCACCCTCTCAGTCATTGCATATCCGATCTTTACACGCGCGGAGATATTTATAGGTCAGCGCTCTCTACGAGCTGCTATTGTAACTGCCCTGATCGGAGTCACAGTAATCGTGCCTGCTATCTGGGTCGTACAGTCGCTTGCTCGGGCCGCTCTGACAGGTATAGATGCTTTAGTTCCTAATCCGCTACAACATCTCTCTGAAAGAATGCTTCGCGAGAGCCCTGAGCTATCTCGAGCACTATCCTCGATTAAAGAACTTTTTTATACCTCTGGGGTCTCGCAGCGAACTACTCAGCTATTAGGCGAGATCACCCAATTATTTGTCGGAAGCGCTATCGTCAGCGTGGGACACTGGTTAATTATGCTCTTTATCATCTTTTTTCTCCTGCGAGACAGCACCGGTTTCCTCCACGGGGTGGCACAGCTGATTCCGCTTTCTGATTCCGACACGGACATGCTACTCAAGCGGATATCCGACACGATACACGCTACTCTCCTCGGCATGGTAGCTGTAGCAATACTTCAAGGTATTTTAGGTGCCGTTCTATTGTGGTGGCTGGGGATAGAAAACATCGTTGTTTGGGGCACAATCATGGCTCTACTTGCCCTCGTACCATACCTTGGCACGTTTGTTGTCTGGATACCTATTGCTGTCTCACTAGCACTGCAAGGAGAATGGCTGCATACCTGCCTCACGATTGCCTGGGGTAGTATCGTAATCGGACTCTCTGACAACGTTCTCTATCCGCATCTTGTTGGCCAGAGGCTGCACTATCACTCACTTATTGTTTTCTTCTTTCTACTAGGCGGTGTTGTGGCGTTCGGTGCTGCTGGAGTCGTAATAGGGCCCGTGATTCTGGCGATAACTGAGAGACTTTTATGGATTTTGGGGCGCGGCGATGAAAAAAGCGGGCCCGCCACTGCAGTACCCGCTTCTTTTACTCGTTCGAATTAGTGCGCCGCTGCGCCCTCTCCTGCTGGCTGTTGACGTCCACGCCCACTCTGCTCGATCTGTTGACTCGGAGCTCCGAGTTTAATCGGTATCTTACGCGCTTGAGCTCGAGCTTCCGCAGACTTTGGGAGGCATATCGTTAACACGCCTCGATCAAAATTAGCCTGAATCTGACCCTCTTCGACCTCGGCGCGCAACGGTATTCGTCGCTCAAACGATCCATATCGACGCTCCTCGTAGCGGCCACGACCCTTAGCATACTCGCGCTTCTCCTCCTCCTTTTTCTCTCCTCGCAGAATAAGTTGCCCTGGCTCGTAGACAATCTCCACATCGCTTTCGGTAAGCCCCGGCAGCTCTGCCATGATCTTTACCTGCTTTTCATCCTCGTCAACATCTATTTGTGGGGAAAATGTCGATACTACTGACATCGATTGCGCTGGTTCCCAGACATCCTGAAGCATAGAATCGATCGCTCTTTGAAAACTTCTCGGTATAGGCAGAAGCTCCTCGCCAAACAACCGACCTCTTCTAAAGGGGTAATCACTTCGAAACATATTTATCTCCATCGTTATTTAAACGCGCAGGTTCTTCCTCGCGAGTGTTAGCTGAATAAAGATAATTGCTTTGCTGATTCATCCCTATGAGGTAGATCAGAGGAGTGGGTGCTATTGTAATGCGACCATAAGACTAGGAGCTTAAATATGAACATCTCAAAGACATGCCTCGCCCTTGGAATAATCTCGATTCCATTATCCATAGCACTATGGTGCATATCGCCTAACATTGCGGGCTCAAGCTTCGAAGCTATCAGCGACGTTGCAGTGCGCGCTGCACTCGCTGATGCCCATGCCGAGCGTTGGGGAATATTCGTTGGTTTATGGGCACCTACTCTAATCGCACTAAGTTGCGCCCTAAAAGGCTCGTGCTCTAAGAGCTAGTAAAGAATGAATCTGCCAGAAAGCTTCGGGCTGAGTTAGCGCAATAAAGAGCCGCATATTGCGCTTCTATAGCGTTCTCAAAAAGTCCGTAGCGAAATCCCGAGTTTTGGAGAACGCTATCGATTCGCGGATGCGAATCAAAACAACAACCTATAGTGATGTACAGCAAAAGCCTTGCCAGTTTTACAGGCACGGACTTTTGCACATCACTATCAGCAACCCATAAGAGAGCTTGGCTTAACTAAAAAATAGCTTCGTTGCGAGGTTTACCGAAGTCGCAGCCCGCATATCGTCAACCTCGCGACGAAGCTATTTTTTTGAGACAAGTTCTATACTAGAGCGGCTTTAATCCGCTTAAGTCCAGCGCCAACGTTTTCTTGCTTCTGGATCTTAAAGCGTTTACCGCCTTCCGCTAGCTCGCTTGTACTCGATACGTGCGGCCCTCCGCAG
>JBKCMS010000200.1:0-4102 GCA_046300175.1 Pseudomonadota bacterium
GGAGGCAGCTTCTACGGAGTCTTAGAGCTAAGCGGAAACTTACGAGAACGTGTAGTAACTTTAGGTAACGCTACAGGCAGAAGCTTTACTGGGCTGCACGGTGATGGCGCAGTGAGTGAAGCCGGTGAAGCTAACGTGAGCGCTTGGCCAAGTAGCACAGCTACCGGCGCTGGATTCCGAGGGGGCTCGTGGAATGAAGCTGCTGAGCGCGCCAGGGTCTCGGATCGTAACGATGCCGCTACAGTTGATGCTACACGGGGAAGTATCTTTGGTGGACGTGGGGTGCGGAATTAGGGGGGGTATGCAGGCATCTGGGGCCCGCAGCTGCTCTTTTTAGGTTTATCTGTAGATTCCCGGGCAATATAGCGTAGCTATAGTGATGTGCAAAAGTCCGTGCCAGTAAAACTGGCAAGGCTTTTGCTGGACATCTCTATAAGTTGTTGTTTTGATTCGCATCCGCGAATCGATAGCGTTCTCCAAAAATACGGATTTCGCTACGGACTTCCGGGGAACGCTATATCTTTTACAGCCTATACATAACGGGTAAAATGCACTACTATTTAACCACTATGTATAATAGATCTCTAGTTGCCCCAAATCACTCATTTTTTCTCTTTGGGCCGCGCGCTACTGGGAAAACAACCTGGCTTAGAAAATCACTACAGGCCCAACTTTGGGTTAATCTCCTCCTCGATGAGGAACTCATTCCACTCCTCACCAGCCAAGCTCAGTTTCGTGCTCAGGTGGATGCGCTTCAACCGGGCTCCTGGGTTGTTATTGACGAGGTACAGAAAGCTCCAGCCCTTTTGAATCACGTGCACGATATTATCTCTCTGCGAGGAGATGACGTTCGCTTCGCGCTAAGCGGATCTAGCGCTCGGAAGCTCCGTCGATTCGAAGTTAACTTACTCGCGGGCAGAGTGATTCAACGAAACTTCTTCCCACTCACATTTTCAGAGCTGGGATCAGATTACTCTGCCGACTCCGCTATGACTATTGGTCTCCTTCCAGGTATAATCACTAGACCGAATGTAGCTAGCCAGATGCTTGAGGCATATGTTGCCACATATCTTAAGGAAGAGATCCGCCAAGAGGCGCTCGTAAAAGACATCGCCTCATTTACTCGGTTCTTACGCGTAGCATCAATCCTTAACGGTCAGATTCTATCCTTGAGCAACGTTGCGCGTGAAGCCGGAGTCGCTCGCACTACCGCGGAGCGATACTTTGAAATCCTTGTTGATACCCTGGTCGCTGTTCTTGTTCCCGCGTGGCAGCCACGCGCAAAGGTGAGAGAGGTCGCGCAACCGAAATTCTATCTATTTGATTGTGGCGTAGCTCGTGCCCTACAAGGACTTACCCGTGACAAACCCCATGCATATGAACTAGGTGCGCTTCTTGAGACTCTAGTACTACACGAATTGCGAGCAGCTATTTCGTATCTTAATTGTGGTGGTGAGATCTATCACTGGAGAACTAGCGGCGGATCTGAGATCGATTTCATCTGGCAACGCGGTATAAAAACTATCGGTATTGAGATTAAAACATCAGCCGTATGGCACTCCAATTTTGGAAAATCTCTTCGCCCCCTGCTTAAAGAAGGCAAGCTTTCCCGAGCCATTGTTATCTATCGGGGCAAGGCCCCCACTCGCGAAGATGGAGTTGAGGGATTCCCTCTTGAAAGTTTTTTATCCCTTCTGTGGAGCGGCGAATTGTTCGAGTGAGGCGATTCGTAACCATTCAGCACTTTCAGGGTACCTAAGGCTGAATCAAGTCAGGCATCTTAGCATTCAACCTGAAAACGGCACTTGCAGGCTCCCAAAATAGCACATCTGGCTAAACCCTTGCGGCTTTTGAATTTCTGGTGACCTCGGTGCGAGCCCGGTTGAGCCGCGCCAGGGTTCCGCGCCGAAAATTTCAAAATACTCTGTGCTTTTAACCAGCTGCGCAATTTTGGCTCACCTTAATTACTGTTTTTATGGCTTTCTCCAGAAGTCCATAGCGAAGTCCGGACCTTTAGGGAACGCTATCGATTCGCATCCGCGAATCAAAACTAAAACCCATAGTGATGTCTAGCAAAAGACTTGCCAGGTACACTGGCACGGACTTTTGCACATTACTACAGAATTATCGATTTTAAGCGTTAAGTATATATTGATTTCCGTCGATGTTTCTTGTGGACAAGAACAGTTCTAAACTGCTGCGAGACTACCGAAGGGGTACGCTTCAGATCAATTGCGCAAACTACTACCTAATAGTCAGCTAGTGTACGGCTTGGTCATTAAAGCATTGGGACACAAAGCTTTCGGCTGCGAGCGGGGGATCGGAGGCGTGTTCTTGGTGTTGCTTTTTAGCATTTGGATATTCTGCTTATCCTTCTATCCAAGTGTATCCTTTGCCCAGAATAGTTTATCCGATGGAGTAATCGGCTACTGGTCCCCGTGGTTAGGTGGCAGTGGTACCACGTTGCTGGATCGATCTCCTAATGCGAATCACGGAACCCTGACAAATATGGATCCGAACAGTGACTGGATTCAAGAGACGATCAACGGTCAGTCCGGCTATGTTCTAGATTTTGATGGAGTTGATGACAGAATTGAGATTCAGTCCCCTTCTATAAATGCCATTTCGACCGATTTTGCTTGTGCTGCTTGGGTTAAACTAAACTCCACCGGAAGGCGTCACATACTGTTTGCTATTGATTCAGGTCAATTCGATCGTATTTTGGCTACTATTTCGTGGTCTGCGAACGAGTTTTTTTGGGACTTCGGCGGGTTCTCCGGTAGTAATCGGGTGACAGTGAATGGACTAACCCGCAATACCACTAACTACGATCACTACGTCTTTAGTGCCGGTTCAAATGGACTACGAGCTTGGATAAACGGGCAGTTAATCGGTAGCAGCTCGACTGGAGTCACTCGAACTGTGACTTCATCAAGAAGATTTATACTGGGAGCATATTATAATACCGCCAACGGCACTTTTAATTATCTTCACGGCCGAATCGCCGATTTAACCTGTTTCGGAAAGCAGCTACAGGAATCGGACACCCTGAATCTCTATAACCTTGGCCCGGGATGGTACGTTTTGCCCACCAGGACCCCGACAGCAACCCCAACTGTAACACCAACACAAACTCCAACAAATACCGCGACTATTACCCCAACAATCACTCCAACTGGCACTCCAACAGACACACCTACAATTACACCAACGATTACTCCAACCAATACGACGACCGATACGCCGACCAATACCCCAACTAATACACCGACAACTACGCCTACTGATACACCAACTTACACCCCAACTCGCACTCCAACTAATACTCCTACCGATACACCAACTAACACTCCAACAGATTCTCCGACTACTACGCCGACAGAAACGCCTACAGCTACTCCAACGGATACACAGACTCATACGCCGACTATCACTCCAACTGATACTCCTACCCATACCCCAACAAGCACCCCAACCGATACCCCTACAGCTACCCCCACCGCCACTCCAACCCGTGGTGGGCCGCAAGGTGCTTCTCTAGCAAATGAGAGATTGCTTAACTACGACATAAATACTGGCGTCATGGAGCTTGAGTTCGACCTCTCCTGGAACTACTCCTGGCGACTAAGCACTCCACCTAACAACTGGGATGCTATGTGGGTGTTTATGAAGTTTAGAGCCAATGATGGCGAATGGAAGCACGCTTCTTTAATGGATACAGGACACACCGCTCCCGCAGGGGCTGCTATCTCTATTGGATTAGTTGATTCAAGCGCACCGTTTAATATCGATACTAACCCGGGCGTTGGCGCAATGGTGTATAAGAGCGCGGCAGGTTTTGGCACTAACACCTTTAACGGTATAAAGCTTAAATGGAACTACGCTAGAGACGGAGTTAATCTAGGCGACTCGATCGATATGCAGGTACACTCTATCCACATGGTGTATGTACCAGAGGCGTCGTTCTCGGCGGGAGATGGCAGTAGCACTTTAGCCTTAACACAGGGCAGCGCAGACTCAGACCCGTGGCAGATAGCTTCTGAAGGTGAGATCTCGGTTACTAACGCTAGCAGTAACGGATTCTACTATCCAGGTGGTGGTG
>JBKCMS010000201.1:0-13405 GCA_046300175.1 Pseudomonadota bacterium
TGGTTATGAGTGGCCCCATTAACTACGGCGTATTTGGGCGCGACCGCAGGGACAATCAGGAAGAGCCTGCGGCTTTTTCAAGGTAATAAATCGCTATTTTTCCGCTCTTACATCGCGGCAATGAGTTCTGTTTTATGGCCAGTGTCCTATGATTCCAACCCAGACCATAAGTCGTTTCATTCACAGCCAGCGTAGACTCTATCCGGATAGTACCGGCGAATTGTCGGATCTCCTGGTATCTATATCGCTCGGTGTCAAGCTGATCGCTCAGATGGTGGCAACCGCAGGGTTCAAAGGATTGCACGGTTACACAGGGCAAACTAATGTCCATGGAGAAGAGACCCGTAAACTCGACCAAGAAGCTGATGATGTTTTGGTAGAGTTGTTAAGCTCATCGAGGCATTTTGGGCTTCTGGTATCCGAGGAACGTGACAGTGTCATTGCAACCCAAGCATCTAAGGCAGAGGGGAAGTACGTCATCGCCTTTGACCCGCTAGATGGTTCATCGAATATCGGCTCTAATATACCAACTGGGACGATCTTCTGTATCTTTCGCAGAAAATCGTTGCGGAAACAGGCGAGTGAAGATGATTTTTGCCAGGTAGGAAGTGAGATCGTTGCCGCTGGCTACTCAGTTTACGGAGCAAAGACCTCCTTTGTTTACTCTGCCGGAGCAGGAGTGCACGGATTCACTCTCGATCCAACTATAGGGGAGTTTGTATTAACAGAAGAATCGATAGTAATCCCGCCACGCGGGAGTATTTTCAGCATCAACGAGGGCAACACAGTCTGGTGGCATGCAGACACGCGGCGGTTTGTCGATGAGATTAAGGGCGCAAATGCCACTTTAACGACTCCGTATTCGGGAAGATACGTAGGGTCTTTAGTTGCCGATTTTGATCGCACTATTAGACGAGGGGGGATATTTCTTTATCCAGTTGATTCGCGGCGACCTCAGGGAAGGCTAAGGCTTCTATACGAATGTATGCCCCTGGCTTTTGTGGCTGAACAGGCGGGTGGAGTTGCAACAAATGGGAAGGAGCGTATTCTCAACATTACCCCTCAGGACATACATCAACGATCTGCTTTTATTACTGGGGGCAGTTTTGAGATGGACTGGTACGCACGCTGCCACGCTCAGGTTTGTGAGCAGAGCAACTCCGAGAAGACTTCGTAGGTCTTATCGATGGTTTTCTCGATGTGAAAGATAGTGCCTATTCGTTCGGCGCCTGCTCGACCAAGTCTGCTTCTAAGTTCTCTGTCGTGGTAGAGCGCGCGAATGCCGTCAGCTATTGATTCCGGATCGTTGGGCCTAGCGAGGATACCAGCATTGCCATACCCCACAAGCTCCGGCATACCCCCAACGGCGGTCACAAGTGCCGGAACGCCTTGTGACATGGCCTCAATAACCGATTTGGGGAAGCCCTCCCGACTCTTTGAGGCCATAACGGTGATGTCAGCTAGACGAGCCAGACGAGTTGCATCTGTTCGAAAACCGGTTGTGTGTATTCGGCTCGGTTCCGGAAAATCGGCTACCGCGCGCTCTATATCACGGTCTTTTATCGTCCCGATCAATAGTAAGTGCAGCGTCGGGATCTCTTTAACCAGGAGTCGCACGGCGGCTATCAAGTCATCGACTCCTTTGACTGCTCGCATGACAGCGGTGCATCCAACCACGAAGGCATCGGCAGGAATTGAAAACTCTGCCCGGGATGGAATCGACTCTGTGTGGTACCAGGCTGGGTCGTGCCCCTTGTAGATTGTTATTAGACGCTGCTGCGGAATACCTATTTTGGCCAGATAACGCTCTACAGCTTGAGATACACAGAGGATCCTACTTACGCGTGAATTCAGATAGGTAAACCATGATGACGGATCGTACCAGCTGATATGACCAACTGTGCCACGATATGCAACGAGGCGAACGGGAATTCGATACAAGCCGATTACCGCGCTGGAGAGGGCGCGGTTAGATAGGGCATAAACGATGTCGATCTGGTGTTCACGTACAATACGTCGCAAATCTCGCATCCCGCGCAGGTCAAATCTACTTTTAAATTCAAATTCGATCGTCTTGATGCCAGATTGATCGAGTGTTTGGCGGTGTTCAGGTGTCGGCCTCCCCATCACCGTAACGGATGCGCCTCTCTTTGCAAGACCGGCAAATAGGGCCGCCTCGGGGCGATCAAGAGAAGTAGGTAGGGCTAGAATCCGCATAGAGAGTAGTGTGTCTAAGAGCCTCTGTGGCAGGCTACTGACACAAATGTTTAACCTACAAAAGGCAGGAAATAAAGATTGGGCATTCGAGTAGGGCGTTGCAGTTCTCTCTTCCTGTTCATAGACGGCTCTAGAGGGACGATACCGCTAAAGATAAGCAGGCGTAACCCGCGACGCTCACCGGGATAGCCACGCAATTAGTACGGGCCTACTCACTAGCTGGGCATTGTGCCGTGGGATTAACGTATTGAAATAGACGTCGTGCAGTAGAGTCCCCAACTCCAAACACAATTTTGAAACTCTCCGGCCCAGAGCCGGATCGAGCGGCGGCGACTATTTCACTTTTAGCCTTTATAATTCGTGCGGCCACACTGTATGGCAGTTTAGGAATCAACTCTGCGCTCCATAAATCAGTGCACTCAAGCGGCATCCTTAGTCCAAGCGCGAATACAGTTTCGGTGTCTTGAGGTTCAACAACTGATGGGATGGCGACCGAATTGAGTTCGGTTACCCCAGCCAGAATACGGGTTCCGGCGTCCATGGTGCCGCACAGAAGGGTTAATAGCACAACGAGCCGCTGATATCTTTTTCGCATTGCATTCCTCGCCTAGAGGGCTGTAGCCCTGATATCAATCGATTGATTGAAACGATTTGTTGCGTGTGGGACCTAGGCCACGGTATTGATTCGTGGAGTTGCTGGTTTAGCACCCTCTGATTCTTTGGATTGTTCGCCCCGTCCCTGGTCCTCTTCTTCGAAGATACCTTCCGGGCGGGGCTCCGACTTTATCGCCCTCTGCTGGCCGTTCTGAGCTTTAGTTGCGCTGTGGGCGGCTCTGACGGTGTTATCTTTCTGTTGAATACCGGCCTGGACTCCAGCTTGAGAGGCACGCGATAGCTGAGCAGCATGGCTAGTGTTGGCTAGGGGGGCGCCAACCATTCCTATACTTTGCGTAGTAAGCGAAGCCATAGTACAAAATGCGATAGTAAAAGACGCGGAAGAACCAAGGCTATGGACGCACTCTCTCGCCGCACCCACAGGTAGGGTCGGGGTAACTTAGGTAGTACCTAACGATTAGGCGCTAATTTTATGATTTTGGACCTTGATGCCAATGCAACCTATACACCCTCGGACTCTTTGCGGGAATCTATTAGCCGGGCGTGTACTAGACTAGGAAATCCATCTGCTATCCATCGTGGGGGACAGCGAGCAAGAGCGGCAGTGGAGGAGGCGCGGGAGCTGGTGCGTTCCATGGTTGGAGCTGCGCCAAAAGATCAGGTGATTTTCACCTCTGGTGCAAGTGAAGCCAACAATACTGTGGTTCATTCGTTTGCCCTTGCGGGGGCGCATATCGTTTCAACAGCCATTGAGCATCCCTGCGTTCTTGAGCCGCTCAGAGCAGCTCAGTCTAGAGGAGTTTCGGTATCTCTGGTGGCCCCTGAGCCAAATGGAGAGGTGCTAGCTTCGTCATTATTATCTGAGGTTCGACCGGAGACGAAGCTAATCTCTGTGATGGCAGCCAATAACGAGACCGGGGTTATAAACAGGATTAGCGATATAGCTCGTGGTGTACGTGCAAATAAATCCAGCGTCGTAGTGCACACCGATGCTGCTCAGCTCGTTGGAAAAGTTGGCGCCAGCTTTGTAGATCTGGGAGTTGATGCGTTGACTATATCAGGCCATAAAATTGGCGCTTTGAGTGGGATAGGAGCGCTAATCGTTAAAGAAGGCATATCGATCTCTCCGTATATCCTTGGGGGGCCCCAAGAAGGCAAGTTAAGGGGAGGGACGGAGAACCTACTAGGGGTTATTTCCCTTGGACTGGCGGCATCTGATATACTATCACAGGGCGAAGAGAGGTTTCGAGCAATGCAGTTAGTGCGCGATGCCTTTGAGGCTCAGCTTTTGGCTGAGCTGCCCGACTGTCAGATAAACGGGCAGACCGCAATCCGGCTCCCGAATACGACTAACGTGTGGGTTCCCAGAGTTCGCTCGGACGATCTTTTGGTGGCCCTCGATCTGGATGGAATATACGTTTCCTCTGGTGCAGCGTGTTCGTCAGGGAAACCTGAGCCTTCGCACGTTCTTCTGGCTATGGGGCAGAAGGAGGAGCGGGTTCGTTCGACGGTACGGATAAGTTTTCGAGCAGACCAAGGAGTTGCACTGGGAGCCGAAGCGGCGCGACGGATTGCTAAGGTGATAAAACGGATGCGTAATTAGTCGTTTTGAGCCGAACCCGTCGATCGATAGCGTGTCCTTAAAGTCGGGAGTTTGCGTCGGACTTGTGGGAAACGCCCTAATTAATTTTGGAACACTGATGACTATTCAGGATGCTAAAACAGTTAAAACAACACCAGAGGCCAGCAGGCCATCTGTGGTGGTTGCCATGTCAGGCGGTGTTGATTCGTCGGTTGCTGCCTATCTACTCGCACAGCAGGGCTACCCGCTGGTCGGGGTATCGATGCAGGTGTGGGATTATAAGAAGAATTCATCGGAAAACAGTCGTGCTACGTGTTGCTCACCAGCTGATTTTTGTGATGCTAGGATGGTAGCAGCGAAGCTTGAGATGCCCTTTTACGTTGTTGATTTTGAAAAGACGTTCGAACGGGAGGTCATTGCTCGCTTTGTTGATACTTATCAGCGTGGGCTCACCCCGAATCCGTGCATCGATTGTAACAGCAAAGTTAAGTTTCGAGAGTTGCGAGAACGGGCATCTTCGTTTGGTTGTCAGGTGGTTGCTACTGGTCACTATGCTCGAATTAAACGCAGCTCCAAAGGATACCATCTTCTGCGCGGTGTCGACCGCAGCAAGGATCAGAGCTATTTCCTTTATACCTGTCGCCAAGAAGAACTGGGTTCAACCCTTTTCCCCGTTGGTGATTTTACTAAGCCAGAGATTCGAGAGATCGCCAGAGAAGCAGGGCTGGTAACTGCCAGTAAGCCAGAGAGTCAAGATATCTGCTTTGTGTCGGGGAGCGTACAGGATTTTGTTACCCAGATCGGTGGCGGAAAGGGGCGCGGCGACTTTGTGACTAAAGAGGGAAAAGTCGTCGGAAAACACGACGGTGTACACCGTTACACCGTTGGTCAGCGGAGAGGGCTGCACCTAGGAGGCGCTACCGAGCCGTTGTACGTAATCGGGTTAAGCGCTGCCACAAATCAGGTGGTCGTTGGTACTCGTGATGAGCTCAAGCAAGACGGTTTTGCCGTTCAGGAGATGCACTGGGTATCCCCCGAATTAATAGAACGGATAAACGCTGGCAACTTCCCATTCTCTCTGGATGTCACGGTACAGGTTCGCTCGCGACACGAGGGGTGCCGTGCGCGAATAAATGTAAGCAGTGCGGCCGATGTTTCCGTGTTGTGGCTTGGGGATTGGGCCCCTGTCTCCCCGGGACAGGCGGCCGTAATGTACGACCTAGCTAATGAGGAGCTGCTAGGCGGAGGTCGTATAGCTGCACCTTCTGGGTTTAAGAGTTAACCTAAACCCAGCCGCAGTCATTTTCGAAAAGAGCAGTGAGAATCGGTGGGCGAGTGCCAATTAGCTAAGGCAGGATTGCGCTCGCCCTAGTATTGCTAGTGATTATTTTCAAAAATCACCCGCCCAGGGTTTAAAAGCGGGACTAACAGGCTGATTATACGGCAATATTATGCTCTGGGTTGATCCACTGCGGAGATAGGCAGAAACCGGCCGGATTTTGTATGACTAACCCATTATGGTATAGTATAGGGGTTGTAAAACCTCTCATTCACCAAAGTTAGCCGAGCCACCTTTTGGGTTTAATCGGCTACTTTTGTGAGTGTGAGGCTCATCAGTGAGCCTTAGTACCATGACTTACCGATTACTTTCGGGGGAAGCCTCCCTACCGGATAACTCTTCAGCTGATTCTATGGCCAGCTCAGCAGCGAACTCGGCTGAGCGCTGTGTGGATTCAGACGTGACGGATGACGCGTCAGCTTTAAGACCATACCACGAGCTTGAGCAGCAGCTCGGGTACGTTTTTAAAGATCAGCGTTTGCTAGAACAGGCATTAACCCACCGTTCCGCCCACGCTGGACAGTCACGAAGTGACTATGAGCAGCTTGAGTACGTCGGAGACGCAGTCTTTGACCTGGCTGTGGCACACCTATTGTTGGAAAAGCACACAGCGGCGACCGAGGGAGAGCTGTCCAAGATGCGGGCAGCTTTGGTTAAGGCTGCATCTTTGGCATCTATGGCCCGCAGGCTATCATTGGGGCGCTTCATCAAGTTGAGTAGAAGTGAGCTAGCGAACGGCGCCAACGACCGTCCGTCGATTTTAGCGGATGTACTTGAGGCAATCGCCGGAGCTATCTACTTTGACGCCAATTTCGAAGTGGCGCGCGGATGTATTGGGCGATTGTTAGGTGATGATATTTTAACAGTGACTCCACGAGACCCAAAAACTGAATTGCAGGAGCTTTTGCACGCATCGGGAGGTACGCCGCCTGTTTATAGGATTGAGTGCACTGAGGGTCCAGAACACTCGCCGGTATTCGTATCAACGGTTGAGATTAATGGAAAGATAATCGGTAGAGGTAGAGGCTCCACCAAGAAGGCTTCTCAGCAGGCCGCGGCAGAGGAGGCGCTTCTTCTCAAAGCTGCAACAAATAATGATAACAGTACTACAGCGCAGTCGTTAGAGACACCGAGTGAGGCTGAGCGAGAACAACGTCTAGAGACGCAACAGGTAGGTAATCATGACAGGCGAGAGTAAGCTGCCAACGGTTTGTATCGTTGGTCGAACAAATGTTGGTAAATCAACCCTTTTTAATGCTCTTGCTGGCAAGCGAAAAGCTGTAGTCAAAGATCAGCCAGGAGTCACTCGCGATAGATGTTACGAGGTAGTCACTCGGTTCGATTTTCCGTTCACGCTGATAGACACCGGAGCGCTAGTGGGAGAGGAGAATATCGCCCTGCATCAATCGGTGCGCGAGCAGAGCGAGTTAGCTATAAAACAAAGCGATGTAGTCATAGTGGTGTTTGACGGACTACACGGATTGCATCCGCTTGATGCCGAGGTGGTTGATCTTATAAGGCAGATAGAGAAACCAACGATATTTGTGGCTAATAAATGCGAAAAGCCATCTGCGGCTCTTACAGCGACCGAGCTGTACGGGCTGGGAATTGAAGAGATTATCACAATCAGTGCAGCGCACCGACGAGGAATTCGAGACCTAATCGCAAAGCTAGCAGAGATTATTAGGCCCGTAGAGCTAAACCTCGAAAACGCCAAAGACGGCGAGTCCGCGATTGACCAAGATGCAAGTGTGCTGGATTCAGACCAAGCAGAGCTAGTACAGGGAGAGCAAGGCACAGAGGAAAGAGCAGTTACTAACGGACAGGAGACTGATGTCAGAGGTCCGATTAACTTGGCGATTATAGGTAAGCCGAACGTGGGGAAAAGCACATTTGTTAATGCCCTCTTAGGCGAGGAGCGGATGATCACCTCTCCGATAGCCGGGACTACTCGTGATAGTATCAAAAGTTCGCTGGTCAGAAACGGTAGGACCTTTGAGGTAGTGGACACCGCAGGACTGCGAAAGAAGGCAGGTGTTCAGGAAAATACAGTGGAGCGCTTCAGCAATATACGAACTTTGCGCTCTCTGGCTCAGAGTGATGTGGCTGTTTTTTTGTTAGACGCAGCTGAGGGTATTCCCACCGAGCAAGATGCCAAGATAGTTGGTCTGGCTCACGAAAAGGGCAAGAGCCTTGTTATAGTCGTAAATAAATGGGACCTGATCGAAAAAGACCCGCGGGTTGCTGAGTCGTATCGGCGAGCCATCCGTTCGGTTTTTAAGTTTGCAGCTTACGCTCCGGTTGTATTCGTGTCGGCAAAGACCGGACTGCGGTGTCTATCTGTTTTGGACGCGGTTGAGGTAGTTAATGCAGCCGCATCAAAGCGCCTGTCGACAGCAGAGGTTAACAAGCTATTCTCTGATGCATTTGCTCAGAAGCCACCCCCTGTATACCGCGGTCAGCCGATTAAATTACTTTATGCTACCCAAGTTGCGACAAGACCGCCTACCTTCGCTGTGTTTGTGAACCATCCAGATCGGCTACGATTCAACTATGAGCGGTACTTAAAAAACGTAGTTCGCAAGGCTGTAGACTTTCCGGGGAATGACGTGCGCATACTTTTTAGGCGTAGAAGCGGCATCACCAACGACCGTCGACGTGCTGCTTAGGAGCTTGCATGTTGCACGAACCGTCGATCACCGAAATTTCATTGGATAGGGGACACAACGCATATCTTTCGACTTGAGAACGAATTCTTTATAGCCCGCATATCAAAGATATTTTTCGTTGCTATATCAAGCAGGATCATAGGGCCTGACTTTTCAGCCCGCAGAATTAGCTGCCCTACAGTTGGTGATTTGAGCCGATTTTGCTGAAGATGCTTTTCAAGAAGTTGAGCTCTCTGAGACTCTGTCTTAAGCGCTTGGATAGATTTCAATTGAGGTAGAGTCAAGATTGAGACAGATTGTGGTGATTTTATGCACTCGTGCTCTCGACTGACGAAGACTCCCACGTTAGGAGTGGTTACATCTTTGCTGTTTAGAGCGAGTGATTTGGGGGCAGCAATATAGGGCCTAAGCACCTTAGCCAGCTCGGGACTGAGTTGATTCGCTGTTAGGATTGTGGCGACATTACCGGAGCCCTTTACCACCTCGGTCATCCCGTAAAAGCCGACTAAGTGATCGCCGCTGGTGCCACCCTCCCGTTGGGTTACGGTGAGGTATGGGTTCATGTTATCGATGTTGACAGACACGCTTCCGTTTGGAGTTAGCCAGATGTTTAAGTTACCGGCGATCTTATACCTACGCTCGCCGATCAAAATCTCTGAGTACTGGTGTTCAGCAGAGGGATCAAACTTTATGAACACGTGAGTCGTGCCGAGCTGCGGGGCGGTCTCTAGATCTAATTCCTGGGGTGGAATGCCCTCCTTGAAGTGCGCAACAAATATTCCCTGGGCTCCTTCCTTATGACTTAGGATAACCTTTGTGTGGCCATCGGCGCTCTGATACACCCCTGAGCTTGCAGTCTGGATAAACTGAGCCGCGACAACACTTGGCAGAGCAGCAGCAAGCACCGCCACAAGTAGGGCGCTAAGCTTTACTCGGGCGCTCCTATGCAAAAGTTTACAGCCAGGGCGAGGGACAGCCTGGGTCGAGCAGGGGGAAGAGTGACTCGACACTTCCGGTAGTAGTGCTGGTCGTCGATACTGGTTCATTTATGCTTCTTTTTTGTGAAAATCATCGTAGCACTATATAGTTACCATTTGAGAAGTTCATCGGAAAGCGCTAACCTTGCCCAAATCCTGCCCAGACCCAAAGGTTTGTGGCGGCACATCAAAGCAGAACGCGGTTTACGGTAGTTTGGGGGTTCCAGTGATTCTTATCCTTGATTTCGGGTCTCAATACACACAGCTTATAGCGCGACGGGTTCGCGAGTTGAAGGTGTACAGCGAGGTAAGGCCGTGCACCATTAACCCAGCAGACGTTGACTTTAGTAAAGTCAGTGGGTTGATCCTATCCGGAGGCCCTTCGAGTGTAACTGACGAGGACGCTCCTAAGTTCAACCCCGCATGGTTTGAGATCGGCACGCCGATTCTAGGTATCTGTTACGGAATGCAGCTAATGGCCCACCAGTTCGGCGGCCAGTTAGGGCGAGGTGCCAGTCGTGAGTACGGACCATCGACGATCGTAGTTGAAGACCCGCAAGGGGTATTCTCCTCGTGGCAGAAGGGTGAGCGACTTAGCGTCTGGATGAGCCACGGCGACCATGTGGAGAAGCTACCAAAAGGCTTCAGCTGCACTGCATCAAGCGTTGGCGCACCAGTAGCAGCCATGTACGACGAAAGGCGCAAGATGAGCGCCTTACAGTTTCACCCGGAGGTGGTCCATACCCCGCAGGGTAAGCAGATACTAGAGAATTTCGTTTACGGCATGGCAGGGTGCAAACCAGATTGGACACCAGAAAATTTTATAGAAAGGTCTGTGCGCAATATCGGCACTCAGGTGCCTAGCGGTTCCCAAGCCATTTGTGCTCTTAGCGGTGGCGTCGATTCAACCGTGGCTGCTGTTCTAGTTGCGCGTGCTCTGGGTGACCGTCTCCACTGCTTTTATGTGGATACCGGACTCGGTCGCAAGAATGAGGCAGCTTCAGTGATGCAGCGTTTAAAGGCGCTCAAGCTCAACGTCGAGATGGTGGATGCCCGTAAGCGCTTTTTTGAGGGGCTGAAAGGGGTGACTGACCCGGAGAGAAAAAGAAAGATTATCGGCCATCTCTTCATAGAGGTTTTCGAGGAGCGAGCGAAAGCTATACCGGGCGCTAGTCACCTGGTGCAAGGAACTCTTTATCCAGATGTGATTGAGAGCGTGTCAGTGCGTGGGCCGTCAGCAACAATTAAGACACACCATAATGTAGGCGGACTTCCAGAGCGGCTCAAACTTGAGTTGATAGAGCCATTTAGAGACCTGTTCAAGGATGAAGTGCGTGCGCTGGGCAAAGAACTGGATATGCCTCAAGAGATTCTTCAAAGGCAGCCCTTCCCGGGGCCTGGCCTTGCAGTTCGCGTGCTAGGAGAGGTAACTGAGGAGCGCGTTAGAGTACTTCAGGAGGCGGACCACATCTTCCTAGAAGAGATTCGGGCCGAGGGGCTCTATCCGACTTTGTGGCAGACCTTTGCTGTGCTTTTACCCGTAAAGAGTGTTGGAGTTATGGGGGATGGGCGCACGTATGAGGAAACCGTTGCTTTAAGGGCGGTTTACTCCGAGGATGGCATGACCGCTGACTGGGCTTTCTTGCCTGAGGCGCTTTTAAGGCGCGTCAGTAATCGCATAGTCAACGAAGTGCGTGGGATAAACCGAGTAGTCCTCGACATCTCAAGCAAGCCCCCAGCTACGATCGAGTGGGAGTAATATCAGTTCGATATGGAAGCGCAAGAATGGACCCGCGAGATTGAGGTCGATGGTAAGAGCTACCTTGTGCATTTAGTGAAGCGACCCTTTCGCGAGGGGTTAGAGGTGCGAATCGATCTGCCTGGGGGAACTCTGCGAGTCGCTGAAATGGGGCTAGGGGAGCAAGCCCTAACAGAGAAGATTAAAGATATCATCGCTTCGACGGCCTGCGACAACACTTCCAGTATTTCAAGAGAGTATCTTGACCGCTAAAAGTGGTACTTGCTATCCCTCTGGCGAGTAGGTGACACTGTTTCTGCGAATTATTTACACGGTAATCACCTGCTAGCATCCAAACTTTTTTCGTGAGTCGCCTTAGTCATTTTTGTTTTAAAGGTTTGCGTGCTTCAGCGGGCAATTAAATAGTTAGGATTGCGCATTTCCTGCGAGTTGCATGTCACATGTTGTATTTATTAAGTAAAGAGGTGTGTCAGTGAACGCTACAGAGATGAAAAGTAAAATTAATCATCTTCGGGCCGTTGTTAGCGCTTGTTTAATATTCGCGCTTGCCCATAGTTGGCAGGTGCCTATCGCACGCGCTGAGCTTCCGGGTACTAATGCTGAAGCTGTTTCGCCGCTAGTTGCTGGCCATAGGGAGGCACGACCTGAACCGACTTCCGACTCGCTGAATGAAAAGGGTGCTCAGCCTGTAGCTGAACGCACTTCTGCAAATCTTGATCTTAAGAGGGATGATAGCGCCTATCCTTCGCAAAATCCGGCCTCAAGAGAGCCGACAGCAGGTGGAGTCTCGTTACAAACATCGCTCGGACAGTTAAGATTATCCGGCACCCTCTCTCTTCTGGGAGTATATGGCTCAGATCGTGCTTTTGTTCCGTGGAGCCCTCTTTTTATGCTTCCCCCATCTGCTGTTGGGAATGACGCCTCCACATTCGAATCGCACGCCCGACAGTCAAGCCTACAGTTTCTCTATAATGCTCCAGAGGTCTCAGGGTGGCAGACAGGAGCTTTTGGAAAGTTTTATTTTACTAATTCAAGCTTAACATCGGATAGCTACGGAATTATGCCGGTGGTTGCATTTGCAGAGACTCGCAATGAGTACGTCAGATTCGCAGCGGGGTTGCAACCGGATCTATTTGCCCCACGGGACCCGCTTGTTGTTCCGATGACACTGATGGGAGGTACCGGTAACGCCGGCACGTTTCGAGGTCAACTACGAGCCGAGGGGTTCTGGAAGCCTAGCGATTATTTTCAGACAACCGTACAAACTGCCCTCAGTGATCCCATATCCACGGTTTTAATTGATTCAAGTCGGCGCACTACCGAGTCAGATGGGATTCCAAATTTTGAAGCGCGCGTCGCGCTCGGCTTGGGTACCGTGAAAGCCTTAGTTGGCGACAGGCGCGAGCGTCCCGTAGAGGTTGGTTTGGGTGGATTTGTTGGCCGGATTCGGAATTCGCAGGTGCTCTACGATATAAATGATATCGACCCGAATGTGCCGCTGCGCTCGACGATCGATATCGGAGGGGCCGCAGTCGATGCCAAAATTAATCTGACAAACAATATAGGTATTACTGCCGAGGGATACCTAGGCAAGGGCTTAGGCAATTACGCTGGCTCAGTGTTTCAGACCTTTAATTCGCAGACGTTCAGACCCATAAAGGGACAGGGAGGTTTTGTAGAGACATTTTTTTACCTAAGTGATTGTCTACACCTGCACCTTGGGTATGGCTTAGACACGGCCCAGGAGGATGATCTTTCTCAGATGCCGTCAGGGATTACACATAACTCAGCCTATTTCACTAGTGTCTTTTGGGATATCACAAAGCTTTTGCAGTTTAGCGTGCAGGTGGATTACCGTGAAACCGATTACGTAGCTCTGCAAGATAATTCCGGTTGGATTATCTATAATCAGTTCGCTTTGCGGTTCTGAGGATCATCCGTAGTCAGCCTGAGGATTTGGGCATGAGCTGGATGAAAATGTATCGGCAGGTCGAGGATCATCTTTGATTTGGCTCTGCTGATTAATCGGGTATAAACCCTGCGCGAGTGATTTTTGAAAAAAATCACTTGCAATAGCAGGGCGAGCGCAATCTTGGCCCATGAAGAACAAGGGAACAGCCAAGTTGCGCCGTAGAAGACAAAAAAACTCTAGCTGTAGAAAGAGATTATCTAGTTGCTGATAAGCGTGGGACCAGTGATGGCTGAGTAGGTTTTTAACTTAGCAGGAACTTGAAAGCACTGGAGCAA
>JBKCMS010000202.1:0-11732 GCA_046300175.1 Pseudomonadota bacterium
AAAAGTCCGTAGCGAAATCCCGAGTTTTGGAGAACGCTATCGATTCGCGGATGCGAATCAAAACAACAACCTATAGTGATGTCCAGCAAAAGCCTTGCCAGTTTTACTGGCACGGACTTTTGCACGTCACTATAGCCCGCATATTTCATGACACTGCGTCGCGAGAGCGCCGAGAATAGTGATTTTTCGGGCCCGAAGGGCGAATTCAAAAATCGATTTTTGGGGCTTAAATCGTATCGCGATACATTCCGGTCCGAAAATCGATTTTTGAGCCGAAAAAGCGCCGTTATCGTCGCTCGCAGTAGCAGGCTTCATGAAATATGCGGGTTAGTATTCCAGGAGAGATGGCTATGAAAAAAAACACTGCGATATCGATTGTTCTAGGCCTTGCTGCGCTCTTAACCGTGCGGTGTTCCGAGGCATGCTCGCGGGCAACATGGTGCGGTGGTAACGGCGATGTCGTTACAGGTCGCTCAATGGACTGGCCTTATGATTTTAACACGCACTTCTACATCATTCCACGCGATGAGGTGAACGTTGGGCTCAAAGGCGGATATTCATGGAAGAGTAAGTACGGTGCCGTAGTTCTGGCCGGAGCACTAAATGGCGGTGGTCCAGTAAACGGAGTTTTCGACGGTCTAAATGAAAAGGGGCTCGGAGTAAATATGCTTTACTTGGCCGAAACCGCTTTCGAGTCCGCTCCTGTTAACTCCTCGCGCAGGATATCGTGGGCGGCGTGGCTACAGTACATCGTTTCTAATTTCGCCTCGGTCAAAGAGGCTGTCACCGAGGTCGAGAAAAATCCGGTGTATCTGGTGCCAGTGAACTTTGGTCCAGGCGGTGCGGCACATCCGTCAGTACACCTGTCTCTGACCGACGCAAGCGGCGACTCTGCCATTATGGAATATTTAGATGGCAAGTTGGTGGTGCACCACAGCAGGGAGCACCAGGTAATGACCAATAGCCCGACGTACGACAAGCAGTTAGCTCTGAATGCTTATTGGTCTAGAATGGATGGAGCCAAGATGCTTCCAGGCTCTCACCAGAGTGAGGATAGATTTGTACGTGCGTCTTACTACCTAAAGAGGCTCGGCACAGATATTACTGATCGTAGAAAACAGATAGCTGGTGTATTGAGCGTTATGCGAAATATCTCTGTGCCGTGGGGAGCAGCAGATCCGCTCCACCCTAATATAGCCCCGACATATTGGCGGTCGGTTCTGGACCACACCAGGAAGCATTACTACTTTGAATCAGCACTGAGTCCTTATATAGTGATGGTTGATTTAAGTAAGCTTGACCTGTCGCCCGGATCCGGATTGCGTAGCGTGGCTCTTGAGGGCCCCGAGGGATTTGCCCTAATTGGAGAGATTAATTCTGCTTTCAAGCCAGCTAAGCAGATAGAGTATTTGGCACCGTAGTGGGCGGTTCGCTGTCAGTTTGATAGACCGGCCGTAAAACGACCCTTGTAGTAAGGTGGCCGGCAAAACTAAGTCCGTGGGTAGGGTGAGCTCGCCCAGTAATTCTCATTCATTTTTTTCAAAAATGACTGAGGCTGGGTTTACATATAGTGACGTGCAAAAGTCCGTGCCAGTAAAACTGGCAAGGCTTTTGCTGGACATCGCTATAGGTTTTTGTTTTGATTCGCATCCGCGAATCGATAGAGTTCTCCAAAAGTCGGGATTTCGCTACGGACTTTTGGAGAACGCTATAGCGCGCAAATCGGCGCGCGATCACGCTTCGTTTGATCGAGTTCCCTCCGGCTCAACCCGCCGACGGTGAGTTTACGGATGTCTCAGGTTTTTTTGAGAGGGTGAAACGTGGCCGGTGTGATGCTATGACCGGATATTAGTATTGACCATTAACCCTAAAAACGGCAGTTGCGGGCCTGAAAATGGCGCATCTACGCGAAATCACTTTGGCTTTTGAGTTTTTGGTGCTCACCCTGACGGTGCCAGGGTTGCGCGCCAAAAATTTGAAAATCCTGCGTGCTTTCGCGTATCAGCACCATTTTCATGCTCCTTAACTGCCGTTTTTAGGGTAACACGCCTATGCTCGTGCGCATAAACGTTAAGGTTCCCAGAATACCCACAGTCGCCTATCTTCTTCTGCTTTTACTGGTAAGCGAGCCGAATACTCCGCGTGAAACGGAGCGGCCGAGCTGACTACCAATCGCTCTTGCAACGCTCATCATCATCGCCTCAAGAGGCCCCTGCCTAGTACGCTTGCCGGCTGTATTTGATGTGCCAGAACCGAATATTCCCGATAGTACCGAGCCGCTATTGCTACTACTAGAGCTTTGCACCTGTTCGTTGGATTGATCAGCAGCTTCTTCCATCCTCTTTTTGAGAATCTCGTAGGCAGACTCACGGTCGATTGATTTCTCGTAAGTGCCATATACAGTCGTGGATTCTATCACCGCTTTTCGCTCCTCAGGGTTAATTGCTCCTAAGCGACTCTGAGGGGGAACTACAAGGGCACGTTGAGCTATGCACGGAGCCCCACGATCGTCGAGTAGGGAAATCAGCGCTTCACCGATGACAAGTTCACCGATAACTTCTTGCAAATTCATCGAGCCATCTGCTCGAAATGTCTCTGCTGTTGCCTTAATCGCCTTTTGATCCTTGGCAGTGAATGCACGGAGCGCGTGCTGCACACGATTGCCGAGCTGTGTCAGGACTGTGTCAGCGATATCAAGTGGGCTCTGCGAGACAAAGTATACTCCTACACCTTTAGAGCGAATAAGACGCACAACTTGCTCAATCCGCTCGATCAAAGCCTTAGGCGCTTCATTAAACAGAAGATGCGCTTCGTCAAAAAAGAAAACAAGTTTGGGTTTTTCTAGATCGCCAGCCTCAGGCAGCTTCTCGAATAGCTCTGAAAGAAGCCATAGGAGTAGGGTAGAGTACACCAGTGGTGAGTTGAGCAGCTTCTCAGCGCTGAGAATGTTAATAATCCCACGGCCGGATGCGTCTGTTTGGAGTAAATCATCGATGGTAAGAGCTGGCTCTCCGAACAGGGACTCTCCGCCACTCTCCTTGAGGGTGAGTAAGGCGCGCTGAATCGCCCCGATACTCGCTGACGAAACGTTGCCGTACTCAAGGGTAAACTTCTGTGCATTCTCTCCTAAGTAAACCAACATCGCTTGAAGGTCCTTTAGGTCGAGCAAGAGTAGTCCGGCATCATCGGCCGCCTTAAAAGCGATATTTAGTACCCCAGCCTGCGTATCGTTCAAGTTGAGTAGGCGCGCGAGCAAAACTGGGCCCAGCTCCGAAATTGTAGTGCGCACTGGGTGCCCCTGCTGACCGAGAACATCCCACAGTACAACTGGGTATGCTTGGGGAGCCCAATCCTCAATGCCTAGCTTTGTAAGCCGTTCAGTGAGTTTGTCGGAGACACTGCCGGCTTGACTAAGTCCTGCTAGGTCGCCCTTAACATCGGCCATAAATACCGGAACGCCCATGCGACTAAACCCCTCGGCCAGCACTCGCAGTGTGACGGTTTTACCGGTGCCGGTGGCGCCGGCAATTAGGCCGTGTCGGTTAGCCATGCTAGGGAGCAGTTGAACGATCTCGGATGGTGATTTTGCGACTAATAGGGGTTGGCTCATACGCAGTCGATCCTCGTGAAGGTAAAGGTGTGAGGGTAGGGTCTAGATAGTGCCAATAAACATAGTTTAGGGCTTAAAACACTAGCACCTATGTATAAAGACGGCAATTGCCAAGGAGTAGCATGAATAGGCTGCAATTCCGCCGAAATAGGTGGCTGAAGGGGTCAAATGGCGATAGCAACTAAAATCCGAAGTTTTCGATATATCTGACGAGACCATTTTAACCCGCATATTTCATGAAGCCTGCTACTGTGAGCGACGATAACGGCGCTTTTTCGGCTCAAAAATCGATTTTCGGACCGGAATGTATCACGATACGATTCCGCTCCAAAAATCGATTTTTGAATTCGCCCTACGGGCCCGAAAAATCACCACTATCGGCGCTCTCGCGACGCAGTTTCATGAAATATGCGGGTTAAACACCTTCGTAAAAGACTTTGTAAGGGACCAATTATGAGCGAGCACTCAGCGGATATTCTTGAGAAAATCGTAGATCACTGCGGTGTTGTGGCGCTGCGCTGCGACCGCCAGGGGCGAGTTGTATACATCAATAATGGAGCTGAAAAGCTGCTTGGCCATTCGCGGCGCGATATCGTCGGCAAAAAGTTGATTGATATCGCTCCCAATGGCGCGCAGCATCGAATTGGGTGTGAAGAAGCTCTTGCAGAGGTCTTTCTGCGCGCAAGCTACGCGGAATATCGATTCTCAATCTCAGTCGGAGAGCTGGAAAGAGATTATCTGATGAAGCTCGCTCCGCACTCTGACGCTAACGGTGAGGTGCCTTATGCGTCTGCTGTAGGTGTTGATGTATCATCCCAGCGGCTTAAGATACGCGAGGCGCATGAAGTCGATCGTAACAAGCGGGGTCTTCTCACTTTAGTGGCGCATGAGATGCGCAATCCTCTATCGACTTTAAGCGCGGGGCTAAAGGTGTTGTCAAAGGAGATATTCGAAGGCCGTGCAGCAGAGGCTGTGCAGATGATGACCCGTCAGGTTGAGTATCTAGCGCGCCTGGTCGAGGACCTTCTTGATGTTTCGCGAATTAACCAGGGGCAGATAGTCCTGTCCAAGAAGCCGATACAACTCCAAGAGGTGATCGAAGCTGCGCTGGAAACCAGCAGAAGCGCGATAGAGCGCGGGAATCATTCGCTCAAGGTTACACTTCCAGAGGGTAAACTGACTTTTCGGGGCGATTCTCAGAGACTATGCCAGGCGCTTGTAAATCTCCTTGACAATGCGTCCAAGTACACTCCGCCTGGGGGTGAAATATCGCTGCATGCCACTCAAGACGCATCAGGTGCGATAATCACCATTTCTGACAACGGGGTGGGTATACCAGCTAGTGAGGTGCCGCACATTTTTGATCTCTTCAGGCAGGTTAAACGCGATGATGGTGCGACAAAAATCGGGCTCGGAGTAGGACTCTACCTGGTGCGGATGATAGTAGAAGCTCACGGTGGTAAAGTCTCAGTGAGCAGCTCTGGTAATGGTGCAGGGAGCACTTTTACGATTCGCGTGCCGCACGATTAACACTCGCTGTGGTGCTGTTCCTAACAAAGATTCGAATCCTTAGCGGGGTTAGCTCGTGAGTTTGCTGCCGGTCAAATGATTTAACCAATAAAAAACCGAGCTCTAAGGCTCGGTTTTTTAAAGGGAGCTGAGAGTAATGTTACCAGCTCGACTTGGTTACCCCTGGGATTAGCCCCTTGTGAGCCATCTCGCGGAAAACTATACGGGACACCATAAACTTCTTATAAATACCGCGTGGACGACCGGAGAGTTGACATCTGTTGCGTATGCGCTCCTTGGCTCCGTTACGTGGAAGCGCTTGAAGTTTCTGACGTGCCTTATAGCGATCCTCATCGGAAGCCTTTGGATCGAGCGCCTTAGCCTTGAGCTCCTGTCTAATGGAGTACTGCTTAGCGGCCATCTTAATGCGTTTTTCGTTGCGGAGAACTGAGCTTTTCTTTGCCATAATAACTGTGGATATAACTACCTATAACTGCTTGTAGCGAGGGCGTTCGCCACTTCGCAAAGCGTCCGATAGAGTAGCACACCTGGAGTTGAAGTCCAGGGGGGCTCTAGGAAAAATGGCCGATCGCCAACTGATTGTATTTACAGCATTTAAGGAGATTAACGGGCTAGCCCAGAAAAGCAATGACCTTATCAACCTCGGACCGAGCACCCTCAAGGCTTTCCAGGGCTGGGGTTTCAAGGATAAACGGTATGCCTTGAAGTTTAGGGTGTGTGACGACCTTTGCCAAGGCGCTCGAGCCGATTAGGCCATCGCCGATGTTTTCGTGACGGTCTTTTTTACTGCCGCATTCGGTCTTGCTGTCGTTTAGGTGAATGGACCAGACCTTATCAAGCGACATCTCCTTGTCTATCAGCTTTACTACTCCGTCTAAGTCATTTACGAGGTCGTAGCCACTAGCCCACATATGTTGTGTGTCGAGACCGAACCCGACGAGATCCTTGCGCTCAAGCTGTGAATAGATCAGCGCTAGTTCTTCAACTTGGTCGCCGATGATGCTTCCTGAGCCGGCAGCGACCTCCATGATCAATCGTGCATTCTTAGGCGCTCGCTCAAGTATCCAGTTTAGTCCAGAAACAACTCGGTCGTATCCTTCATCTTCGTTCGGTTGGTCTTTCATACTGCCAACGTGGAAAATAACGCCAGCTCCGTTAATTCGAGCGCAGAGGTCCAGGTAGTTCAGTAGCGAGGTTTTTGCCAAGTGAAACTTCTGGGCGTCCGGCGTCGCCATGTTTATTAGATAGATGGCGTGAAAGAAAACTTTCTCAAGACACGAATCCTTGCGAAGCGAGTTAAACTCGTCCTCAACCCCCGGAGCAAATGGCTGAGAGTTCCAGCGTTGCGGAGGAGATGGGTGAATCTGAATGGTATTTATATCCAACTGAATGGCAGCACGTGCAGCGTTCGCTAAGCCGCCAGCGCATGATACGTGAGCACCAATAAAGTGTTTCATTGTTTGTATTTCCCAACTCAAAAAAGTAGCTGATACTCTAAGCATAGTATCAGAATAATCGCTATAGCTCTGTTTATAGGTCGCTTATGTTACGTTCGCTAGGGATGTTGTTAGTTGGAGGAATTATAGGTGCTGTTTCGATCTGGTGTGTGTCCGTCGCCCAGTATAGTCAAACAGAGCGAGTTGATACCCCAGAGCCGGCACTTGTGCGCTGCGAGGCCGAGTTGGGAGCAAAGACTGCCGAAATAGAGGCACTCAAGAAGCAGGTTGCCGTGGCAGCTCAGCCAGCAGCAGCCGACTCGCAGCAAGCTGTAGAAATAGACACTGAACACGGCGTGAATAAAAGCAGCGCAGGTAGTCATGACGGGGCGGATCGAGCCAGCGCTTGGCGTATCTCAGCTATAGAGAAGTTTGTGCCTCTGACCGATGAGCAGAAGGCGCGGCTGGAGAGAAAATTTACCGAGGAGCAGCAAGCTCAACAAGACGGGCGCGAAAGTAGCGCTGAATCTCTCGATGAGATCCTTGGAGCTGATAACGCGCAGGTTTATAGAAGCCAGGTAAGCGCGGCCTTTGAGCGCGTGCGGAATGAAGAATTGGAGAAGAATACCTTGTGGATGGCGCGTAAGCTCGGACTGTCAGCAGACCAGGAGAGTCGCATGCGAGCTACGTTTGAAGACGTCGAACGGATGGTAGCAGTAGAGTTTCCGCCACTTGTGTTGGGATCCCAGAATACTCCTCAGAAACGGGTCATGCGAATGATCGCGGAACAAAAGCGTCGAGTCCAGCTACGGGCTGAGCAGATGCGTCAGGTATTGCCACAGGAGCAGTATGAGGCGTACGTCAAAGCTGAGAGTGAATCATCGGCCTCCGACATGGAGCTGTTCCATTCCAGTGGAGAACAAGAGGATAAAGATAAGCAGTAATAAACCCTGAGGGATGTTTAAAAATCCCTCGCGCTAGCCCCTAACTTCGAACAAGAATCTCTTTTTAACTGCTCTGGCGCAGAAGCTCTTGATAGTCGCGGATGCTCTGCTTGATTACTCTGTGGGCCATTCTTCGACCGTAGACCTGCGCCACTTCAACGGTGGGCCGTTTTTGGGCGCCGGGTATCTGCTTGTAGGTCAGGAAATAGTGCATCAGGCGGTCAACTGCTGCCTGGGGCAGGTCTTTTATATCCCGCACCTCTCCATAAACCGCATCGCCCTCAAGAACTGCTATAATTTTATCATCGGCCTCAGAACGATCAATGAGCTGTAGCCCTCCAATCGGCCGAGCGCGTACAAGTATGTCTCCTTGTGCGATAACCACATCTGCCAGGATGCAGATGTCTAAAGGATCTCCGTCTCCGCGTATCGCTGTACGTCTCTTGAGCGACTGAGCGCAGAGCTTGCCGATGCCATCTCCGCAGTAAGTTCGCGGAACAAAGCCATAGAGAGTTGGGCAGTGATTAGAGTATTTCTGCGGACGATCCACTTTTAATATCCCCGACGCCTTATCGATCTCAAATTTAACAGTGTCGGTGGGCACGATCTCAACATAGCAGGTAATGATGTCCGGGGCATCGTCGCCGTAGGAGACGCCGTGCCAGGGGTGAGCGCGATGAGTTGAGATGTTTGTCATAGTAGTACCTTGCACGCTATCACTTTGAGCCAACTATTGTCAGCTCGTTTTTGTTGTGGGTAAGCTGCCGAGCATCGAGCCATGATGTGTTGGATCTCAAAAAATTAGCCAGTGATAGCAGCGTGTCGATCTCCGGGTGGCCTTTGAATTTGACCGTTATGCAGAAATTTCTACACCAACCCTCTGAAAGCCACTTGGTTAATAATTGGGCGGTATTGTCTGGAGTGGTGATTACATCGCACACCAGCCAGTCAACAGGTTTCGGCGGTTGCCAGGTGAGGGCGTTACCTGCAAGCCAAGATATGCCTTGGTCGCGTTGGAGCGATTCCGCAAGGGGGCTGCGGTCGATCGCTGTTACCACCAGTCCAAGTTGGCGTAATACGTATGTCCAGCCTCCGGGACTAGCTCCCAAATCTACAGCTGTTTCTCCCTTGCTCGGGGCTAGAGCAAATACATCTATAGCTTCGAGTAGCTTTTTAAAAGCCCTGGATGGTGGTCGTTTGTCGTCGGGTATCGGATGGTATCCAGCGAGTGTCGATGCGAGAGCAGTTTTATAAGTTGTGCGGATGTGGCGATCGCTGATACTGATGAAGCCCCGCGTCGGAGCCGATAACACCACCTGAACTAGGTGGCAGGGTGGTGTAGGTGCTAGCTGTAGAGTACGCAAGTAGCTTCTACGCTTTCGCTTGAGAAGCTCATTTAGCGCCTCCTGGATTCGTTGAGCGCGAGCGTATTGCTTGCCTGTTTCGACACTGGAACAGTCAAAAATGTGGATAAGCCATGGAGGCGAGGCCTCACCGAAAGCTTCGATGAGAGCTTGAAGGATGCAATTTGCCCACGAAGTGATCGAGTCAGCGTGGATCGGTTGGGAGTTTGGAAGGCACTGAGCAGAAAAAAAAATCGGTAGGGCGCAGAGGTCCTCGTGAGAGTGGTGGGTAAGCACTATCGTCTGGGGCTCTGTCTGGGTACACTGTACCGGAGATGTGCGGTAACCGTGTGTAACGCTATGAGATATCTCCTGGCAAAGATACTGCTCCTGTCCGGCGCGAGTAATGCAAGTTGTTACCAGCTGGGGCGAAGCAAACGCCTGATGAGAGTTGTGAAAAAGGGTGTCAGTCATGGGTCGTGGAACTCGAACGTATCATGGTAGCACGTCAGAGAGAAGGCAGCGAGAAAAAAGCGTGCCAAGGAGGCGAGATAGAGAGGGTCCCAAAAGAGACGCCATAACAAAATTCTATGGCGTTCAGGCTTGTAGGGCGATCTTCCGCGAACGTCGAAACGAAATTAAGCGGGTGTTTGTAGAAGAGGGGCAGGTTACGGCATTCAAGGATCTGCTTGAATGGAGTCAGCGGCGGGGTATTCCGAATAAAGTAGTAGAGAGTGAGGAGCTGGTCCGAGTTGCTGCTACTGAGCATCATGAAGGTGTCTGTTGCGAGGCAAAGTCGCTCGAACCGCTATCGTTAGCTCAACTAGCAGCGCAGACAGAACGGCTAAAAGCCGGATGTGTTCTAGTTCTAGAGGGAGTAGAAAATCCGCACAACCTCGGCGCGATTCTGCGCACGGGGTGTTTTTTCGGAGTATCAGCGGTCGTTATAGTATCCCCACAGCTCAGGAGCCTATCCGGTGCCACATGTCGGGTTGCTGAAGGAGCAGCCGAGACTTTGCCGGTAACAATAGTGCGCACTGGCGAAGAGGTTTTTGCAGTGCTAAGGAAAGCCGGCTATACATTAGTTGCAACGACGCCTCACCGTGCTCGCTCGATCTATTCTTTTCGGTGGCCGAATAAAGTTGCTCTGTTGTTTGGCGCAGAGGGCACGGGGCTATCCCAGACTGCTCTCGATAGTGCAGAGGAGAGGGTAGTTATTCCTCGGGTCGGTTCGATCGAGAGTCTTAACGTCGGAGTTGCGGTGGCGTGTGTGTTGACCGAGGTAGGGCGGGCAGCAGCTATTCGTGATTAGCAGACAGCCTCCATGGCAATCGTGAGGGTGCGGTAGTTTCAGCCGCTGCTGCTAGTTCACCAAGTGGCTCACCGGTTATAAGACGAGCAATGATCTCACCACCTATCGGGGCTGAGAGAAGTCCACGACTTCCGTGTCCCACACTGACAAACAGTCCGGGGAGCGTAGAGATGGTGATCTTACTGCGCAGATCGGTTCCTGATCGGTAGCGTCGACACGCCTCTTTAAAAGCAACAAAGTCAGGGAGCGCTCCGATATAGGGGAGTCGATCGAGAGTAGAGGTACGAAAGCATACTCTTTCAGCGGTCACCTGGTGACGCGTCAGCAGCAACTCAGGAAGCCAATCATTGCAATCATTAATCATCGTTTCGGTGTCGGTGGCGCGCGGCGAGGTTTCATCATCACCGTGACTATAGTGCGCTCCAATAAGGTGTATACCCCCAACTCCTGGGGTCAGGTAGCCACCATAGGCTAGTACACAACGCAGAGTAGCTAAGGTGGAATTTTCAGAGAGGCAGGCCGTTTGACCGCGTATGGCTTCCAGCGGAAGCCAAGCAGAGAGGGGCAGCGTTGCTGCTTCGTATGCTCCGCAGAGCACAACTGCGGAGCTATTAACCACGGTTCGATTGCTGCATGAGACCTGCCATGAAGCATCTTGGCGCGTAAGCGAAACGAACTCGGTTTCAAGAAGTAGGTCTAGGTGTGGCGATACTTCAGTGAGCAAACCCTCAATAAAGCTGCGCGGAGAGATAAAGCCAGCATCGGGAATATGCAGAGCCATGGAGCGTACGGCGGTACCAGCAAGTGAGCTGGCTTCAGTCGGTGACACCCGTTGCACAAGTGTGTGGCTAAGAATCGTCCGATCTGATTGAAGCAGTTGTGCTAGACGCTTAGTGGATGGTAGGTGTAGGGCTCCGCATTTTCGAAAGCTTGTCGAGCACGCTGGATTACAGCGGAGTAGGTTCTGGGTGAAGGCGTATCCTAAGCTGTAAAGGGTCTCCAGCGGTGAGCTGGTAGTGGAGAGGTAGGGCGTGAGGATCGCAAATAGGTTGCCGGAGCCTTTAGCAGCTAAGTGCGGGGCGCGATCGATTACGGCGACCCGCAGTCCACGGCGAGCGAGTGCAAAAGCGCTCAAACCACCTGCCAGGCCGGCACCTACGATTGCTACGGAATAACGCTTCATCTCTACCCTTGCTCGCAGTCAGGTAGTGAGTTTACCGCCACCATTGATGGCGGCGAAACCTCACGGCTTCCTCACGATTGTTAGATTCTCGCTAATTTCGTAGATATTTACGAGGAAGCGATTTAGCCTAATCTCACCCACATTGGGGTACGCAATTGGGTACGCAATTGGGTACCGAATAGAGAGAAGGCTCATGATGAGTAAGTCAAGAAGTTCGACCGTCACCCTAGCTTTCACCTTTACCTTAGCTTTGGCACTAACTCTCATCCCTCATCAAATCGCCGCTGCAAAAGAGGGGAAGAACCCTTACGGCACCGGCACAATCGATCCAGCTGCACCCAACGAAGTTATCCTGACAATCACAAAAGGCTCAC
>JBKCMS010000203.1:0-5841 GCA_046300175.1 Pseudomonadota bacterium
AGTAGCAACTCTAGCAGTGGGGGAAGCTCTAGTAGCGGCAACAGCAGCTCCGCCTCAAGTAGTGCTAGCTCGGGAGGCAGTAGCAGTGGAGGAAGCTCTAGCAGCGGCGGCAGCAGTAGCGGTAGTAGTGTCAGTAGCTCAAGCAGCGCTAGTTCAAATAGCAACTCTTCGCAGAGCAGCAACTCTAACTCCTCTGGCTCTAGCGGCAGCAGCTCATCTGCTAGCAATTCTTCTAATAGTAATTCTAGCAACTCAAGCAACAGCGGTGGCAGTAACAGCTCAGGCAGTAACAGTTCAGGCAGTAATAGTTCAGGCAGTAACGGCTCTGCCAGCAACAGCTCTCAGGCAAGTAGCTCAGCGGGGTCTAGTAACTCAAGTGGATCTGGGGGATCAAGTAATAGCTCAGGAAATAGCAACTCTAGTGGAGCTTCAAACAGCAACTCGAACAGCTCTGCAGGTTCTAACAGTAATTCCAATTCAAGCTCTGATAGCTTAGGCAGTAGTAGCAGTAACTCAAGTGGTAGCTCAAGCGATGAGCGTCGTGATTGCGTTTGCTGCGACAGAGAAAGATATAGCCAGGATTTGCTCACCCGCCAGGAGTGCCAGAACGTCTGCGAAGAGCAAGAGATATTAGGGAATTTTAACTGCGATGAACTTGATTGCTCATGCTGCCCCGGTAGCGAAAAGCCACAGTGCGATGCTGCGTTTTGCGCACTATCAACCTGGCGCTGTGACGGAGCTGGCTCCAGCTCCAGCGCAAACAGCAGCGCAGGCAGCTCAAGCTCAAGCTCTGGTGGCGGTAATTCAAGTGGTGGGGGCAGCAACTGCGACTACTATGGGTGTCCGGCTGGGTCTTTGACCATGTGTGGTCCTGGGACTCGTCCAGAAGACCCGCCTAATACCGATTTTGGACCGTGTAGCTCAGGTTTTTGCTGCGTACCTTTTGTACCTCCTGCCGGCTCGCCACTGACCCCGGGCGGCTCAGTGTGCAAGAGTTCGGCAGACTACATGGGCATCTGCCCAGGTTCGGGAAATTGCGTTGCAAAACAGACCTGTAGGGCTAGGACGATCAGAAGACGCTCCGGCATCCTACCTGTGTGTCCGCAGCAAGGACAGGTGGCATATGTGGACCCAATCTGTGCCGGTCTTGCTGCTAGAAATATATCGATGATTGAATTCGACTTCTCGTGCGAGAGTGCCAATGAACCTAATCCAACCTGCCCACATAGATGCGATGGCCAAGGTGGTGCAAGCGACCCTGACACCTGGGAGTACATCGGATTGACACCACAGGATGTAGCTAACCTAGAGGGGTACGGTAGCTGTTTGCGATACTATGCGCCGTACAGCGCGACCAACCTACCTAGCTGTAGCTCGTGCACCGGCGGAGGGGGTAATGGTCCTTCCTAGAGGGTGAATTAATCATGAGTAGAGCTCAATGATACAAGCTAGGCATCGCAATACATGCATGGCTCTCTTTCTGACCGTATTTATTGCACCCATAAAGTGTTCATCTGAACCGCAAGCCGATTGGGTCGAGCGCTTTCGTAGGCCGACTAACCTATCAGCTGAGTCCGTGCCGATTCGCGATTCAGCGAAGATCCCAGCGGCTAATGTAGCCCCACTGAGAGAGCTTGGCCGACTGCTCTTTTTTGAGCCGCGCTTATCCGCTTCAGGCCTAATGTCGTGCGCCACCTGCCACAATCCATCTTTGCATTGGACCGACGGTTTACGCTCAAGCGTTGAGAATGTAATGCGTCGCTCTATGAGCCTTTACAACCTGGCGTGGGATAAGAGCTTTACCTGGCGTGGCGGCCCTGGAAGTATAACATCGCAGGGAATAATTGCTTTGAGCGCTCCTCGGGGAATGAACGGAGGGGTCCGCGTTTTAGAAAACGGAATCGCAAAGATACCGGCTTACCAACAGGCATTCACAGCGGCCTATACCGGCTACTTGCCTGAGCCTGAGGTGATTGCGTTAAGTCGTGTTACTCTGGCCCTTGAGGTGTTTACCAACTCAATCATATCTCCTATGGCTCCTTTCGATCGGTGGATCGCCGGAGACCAAAGTGCCCTTACCCCGGAACAGGTAAGAGGTTTTGAGCTTTTCCGCAATAAAGCAGGGTGTGCCACTTGCCATGATGGATGGAGATTCACAAGCGACAGTTACCACGACATAGGACTGATCTCGGGCGATAGTGAGCGAGACAGCAAGGGGCAACTATCACCGTTTTTCAAGGCTGTCGGGCTCCGAAATATCGCCGATCGCCCGCCCTACATGCACGACGGTTCAATCGACTCGCTTCAAGATGTGGTTGCCTTTTACAATCGGGGCGGCGACAGCGCCCGACAGACTAAGTCTCCTCTGATCCGGCAGCTGTCCCTGTCAGCTAAAGAACAAGCCGACCTGGTTGCTTTCCTTAGATCTCTCAGTGGTCAGCCAGAGCCGGTTACACTACCCGTGTTGCCACGCTAGTGATTAGTGACGTACTCTTATGTGATAAACTTTAATGCCGTTTATGACGGACCAATCTTAAAAACAGCAGTTAAGGAAAACGGAAGTAGCGCAGTTACGCGCATGCACGCGGGTTATTCAATGAATATCAAAGTTTGCAAAAGAGCCAAAGGTAGTGTTTTTGGTGTTCTGGATAGAGTCAGATGCGCAACGCTCATCTCGTGGGTCACTCTCGGACTCATCTCAGCGGCTCTCTGCGTTGGGGTAAGCGCATGTCAGAGAAACAAGGTTGAGGTTAGTGCTGCTAGCAATCTTACCGGCGAATGGCGCTACGCACCGCCGCGCGAATACTGGCCCACGCAGTCCTTTAAACTAAAGCTAGAGCAGTCAGGCAACCGGCTTACCGGGCGACTCTTGCCAAATTTCGATGACCCCAGCAAGGTTTTCGAAAAGCAAACACTGACAGGAAGCGTCATCGGCAAGCAGGTCAACTTAGAGATACGTATGGGAATATCAATTCTTGCTAAAATGAACGGCACTGTTAGTCCCGACGGTCGGAGTATCATCGGAGGGATTCAGTACATCCAACAGCCTAAGTATGTCTGGAGTGCTTCACGCTAATTGACGCTCGAGCGACCCATTCTATGAGTAACTACGCCATGCGACCCGATAAGGATAGTTCGAGTGCTATGCGCTATAAGCGTGTTCTGATCGGCGTTATCGTTGCGCTTGCAGCGACCTTGACGATATTCCGAGAGTATACTCAGCCTCCCAATCTATTTTGGGATGAGAATTATCACATAGCAGCGGCGCAAAAGTACCTGAGTCGGGTATTTTTTATGGAACCGCACCCCCCTCTCGGCAAGCTACTCATCTCCCTGGGTGAAGCATTAATAGATGCAAATCCTAATGACTCAGCGCTAAGTACAACAGATCACGCCAAGAGCATCCCGCAAGATTTTTCATTCTCCGGGTTTCGTTTATTTCCGGTCGTCTTATCAGCGGCTGCATGTGTTGTATTTTACATACTACTTCTTCAAATAACCGGCAGTCCCTGGATATCCGGCTTTTTTGCCATATGTACAGCATTAGATAACGGCCTAGTGGTACATTTTCGTGGAGCGATGCTCGATGGAATACAGATTTTCTTTATGCTTGGATTCCTTGCGGGCGTGGCGATGCTCTATCGGCGGCTATCTGATCCACTCAAACGACTAAGCTCCGGCTATTCTCTCCTGCCGTACCTAACAGGGGCCAGCATCGGGGCTGCTGTAGCCACCAAAGTAACATCCCTTGTTGCACTCCTTTTTCTAGTAGTGCTGTTCCCTGTCTCAGTGCGGTCATGGCGCGCTACCCTTAAGCTGCTCATACAGATAGGTGTAAGCGCTTTCGTGGTCTACACAGCTTCATGGATAATCCACATTCGACTCGGAGAGAAGATTAAGCCTGAGCTTCCAAATAATGGCTACTACCAGGCATCTGAGCGCACCAAGACGATCCTGAATCAAGGAGTACAGTCTGATCTGGCCAGTTTTTGGCCGATTTTAAGCGATCACCTCGCCTTCTTCTCGCATTACGAGCGTGGGGTGCCCAAACCAAACATGTGCAATCTGAATGAAACCGGAAGCTCGCCATTTCTCTGGCCACTGGGTGGTCGCAGCATAAACTATCGTTGGGACCGGAAAGACGGTTTAACGCGTTACACCTACCTAGTGGTCAACCCGGTCGTTTGGGGGATCGCTCTGGTTAGCCTCATCGTAGCTGCGGCATTTTGGCTTGCCGCGACACTTGGGGGTCACAGTGTATCACGCGAATGGCGACTTTTTTCTGGAGCATTCTTGCTGATCTGGACTGCATACATGGCCACCATGCTCTCGCTAGCCCGCGTAATGTACCTGTACCACTATTTTATCCCTCTACTTGCTTCGTTGGCTCTTGGTGCGCTAACCCTGCCTCTTGTTAGGATACCGAATCGGATCAATCGGCTGCTCTCTGCGATACCGAGCTATGTAAAGGCTGTCGCGGCAACTCTTGTGGTGTTTGCAGGTTTTCGATTCTACTCTCCTCTCACCTATGGATATCCGATCTCAAACGAGCAGTTGCGTTCTCGAGCAATCCTTGATCTTTGGGACTTGCGGTGCCCCGATTGTGAGCTGACCAACAATATAGCGCGACCCGTTTGCAATCCAAAAGAGAAACACTTTCCCCAAGTTAGGATCGACTCTCTCTGGGCAGAGGAGAGCTACCAGGAATGGGGTGAGCCTGTACAGGGTTTAGCTGTAGAGAAGCAGGAGGTACTCGTACAAGATACTAGGTATGCGACTGTCATCGGCACCCATGCAGCATCGACTCTACGATTTCCGATTAAGCAACGCTTCTCATCTCTGAGAGGTAAGGCCGCTCTGCCGGACTACCTAAGGAGCAAGGAGGGGAAACCAGCCTCAGTTATCTTTGAAGTCTGGGTTGATGGGATCCAGGTATGGAGTTCGCGGCTATTAACACCATCGGATCCCGCACAGGATTTCGAAATTCCTGTTGTTGGCGGCAACTCTCTTGAGCTTCGAACTTCAGATGGTGGTGACGGCAACAATAACGACCACGCGGTTTGGGTGGATTTGCATCTTAGGTAGGAGAAATCAGACATAGCCGAGACAATTTCGGCGATGCACTACTCAACAATAAGTGCGCAGTTAGATTTTTGGTGGTGAGTCTCCTGCTGGAGATGGTTTAGAAGTTAGCCCCTCCGCCACTACACCACTGATCACACCTCGAATCGCTACAACTCCATTGAGCCCTACCAAGAGCACGGCACTCACCGGCGGCACCTACACATGAAAAAGTACGATTGGGGAAGATACTCTCATTAACCTCGCATGTTCCTACTCCACCAACATTATCACAGCAGAATTTGCACGCATTGCACCTATTAACCACGCACGAGCGGGTTTCAAAGATATCCACACACCGTGTACCGGAATCCCACGTTATAGACGGACAGTTTCCGACCCCACCTATGGGGAAGGACAGAGGCGGATAGCAGGTCCCGTTACCTCCCGGACAGCTACCACCGAAATCGGCTTTACTCTTGCATACAAACCCACCAGGAGTAAGTGAAGACCCAGCTGGCGGAACAAAAGGCACACAACAGAAGTCGGTTGAGCAATCGCCAAAAACGGTACCCGGAGGGTCTTCGGGACGAGTTGAGGGATCACACATGGTCAAAGACCCAGCCGGACACCCATAGTAGTCGCAGTTGCTGCCCCCACCACTTGAATTACCGCCACCAGAGCTTGAGCTGGAGCTGCCTGCGCTGCTGTTTGCGCTGGAGCTGGAGCCAGCTCCGTCACAGCGCCAGGTTGATAGTGCGCAAAACGCAGCATCGCACT
>JBKCMS010000204.1:0-2719 GCA_046300175.1 Pseudomonadota bacterium
CCCGCCAAGGCTGGCTAATCTCATGCCGTCCTTCCTCAAACGCGCAATAGCAGGCACGTATTAGACTCTCTGCTATAGGTAGAGCTTTAAACGGGGTCCGACCCGTAACGGCAGAGCCATGACTAAATGGCGATCATCAACGGTTTTTTGCTTGGTTTGAGCAGGAACTTATCATCTCGGTTATGCCCAGCTAATCCTAAAGCTCACGCGTTACTCAAAAATTAGCTAGTCGGATTCAGGGTGAACGCAGCAGTCCCTTGGGTCGCTGCTGTTAGTAACCCCGTACCGGTGTTATTTGATGTTCATTATTGCGTGGGAATAGCGAAGAACTCGCGCCTACTGGAAGCGGCAAAGTCTGCAACAGAGGTTGCCGAGGAGGAGTTTAATAAAACTCAAGAGAAGCAGATGCTGTTATTCCAGAGCATCGAACTCGTGAGCCGCACCGTCCTTGGTGGTATAGGTCACGATGTCGTCTTGTATTGAGAGTTTTTCAAACTTATGCGCACAGTGTATGCTCTCGATTCAACAACAGTCGATCTGTGCCTATCTCTGTTTCCATGGGCAAAGTTTCGACGAACAAAAGCAGCTGTGAAGTTGCATACGCTTTTGGATCTTCGAGGTAACATACCCTCTGTAATCCGAATTTCATGCGGAAATATGCATGATGTGAACGTTATCGATAATCTCATCTTTGCGAAAAGGTGAATGTTGTCTTCCGTTTCTGTCCTGGCGGACAGAAACTAAATGCTGCTTTTGCCGCTCGTTAATCGAGCATCTGAGAAGTCTCTTACCGAAAGATCTCCCGAATGCCAATCTGACAGGGAAGGATATCCACGTCATCGATCCGGCGCGGCGTAGCGCCACCATAAATAACTATCTTTCGGTGCGGCCTTTTGAAGAATGAAGCGAAGCTTTTAAACCCTTCGAGATCGGTTGACCCGACGGCACTTCCGGATTTGCATTCAACCGCGATGGTCTCGCCGTCTAGGCGCTCTATGATCAAGTCGATCTCAGCGCCATGTTCGGTCCGGTAATTGGAGAGTCGAATGTCGCCACCCAGAGCCTTCGCTGTGTGGTACACCTGTGTGATCACAAAGTGCTCGAAGAGCATCCCTTTGCGATCATCAGAGACCCGGAAATTGCCGAGAAGTCCGTTGCGCACTCCGTTGTCAAACAGGAAGAAGCGCGGATGCTGAATCAGTCTCCTTCGCTCCGATTTCGCAAAAGCGTCGCATCGGAATGCAATTAGTGTATCTTCGAGTATTTCAAAGAATCGTATGGCTGATGCTCTCTTTATTTGGGCCTCGGTAGCTAACCGCGTCATGTCAAGGTACTGCCCCGAAGCTGCGGCGCAATGCCGAAGAAATCGGGCGAATCCTTCAAGGTCTCGTGTGAGCGCTTCTGCTTGAATTTCCTCTTTAAGGTAGGTCCCTGCGTAGGAGGTTAGAACTCTTTCGCGCTCCCTCATGTTTTCGTCAGTAATAATTCCCGGCAGAGTTCCCACTGAGAGCGACGCTGAGAGATCGAAGGCATTACCGAGCTCACTCTCAAGAAGGGGACCGAGTTCCATAGTGATGACTCGGCCCGGCAGAAGATTCGCGCGTCCGCGCCGCAACTTTCGTGCACTTGAGCCGGTGAGATAAAACCGTAGGGCACCGCGACTTTCATCGAGTAGCGCCTGCGTGGTGTTTAGGAGGGAAGGTAGGCGTTGTACTTCATCGATAAAAATGCTTTTTGGTTTCAGCGCCTTTATCTGAGAGTCGAGCAGCGTCGGGTCCGCGGCGAACTCAAGGAAGGTTGATTCGCGAGCCAAATTTATAGAGAGATCCGGGTTTAGACTGGCAATAAGGGTTGATTTACCAGTCTGACGAGGACCGAGTAAGAGGATACTTTTCTTTGATTCTGTAATGATAGCAGATAGTTGGCGTGAAATTAACATTGGCGATCACAATACCGCGTAAAATGTCCACTCAGTATAGCTGAGTCGCCGGTCGCTGCGCAAGAGGGAATAGCCACGATCCGACGGGTTCCCTTCTTGTCAGTAAAGCGTTCTCCGTATTCGACGATCCACAAACTTGTCCGTGCCTGTGGAGACTATCACTTTTGCGTGAGGGTCATGATATCGCGTTCTGCAAAAGTCCGTAGCGAAATCCAAGGCTTTTGTGAGAACGCCAAGTAATAACGTGCGGATGCGAATCAAATCAACAGTCTATAGTGATGTACAGCAAAAGCCTTGCCAGTTTTACTGGCACGCACTTTTGCACACCACTATAGGTCGAGCGAGCGCATCTTGGTAGTTCATGTATTTAGCAAGAAGACGCAAAAGACTCTCCCTCTGGATATCGAGTTGGGTCGGAAGCGTTTAAAGGAGATGGGGCATGGCTAAGCAAAAAGTTGTCGTCTTTCAAGCCTCACCACGATTATCTCTCAACTAGGTATGGAGGTCTCGTTCAAGCCAAAGATGCAGGTAACGGAGGCGGCTTGAACAGGATAGTGGCGGTAGCTGTCGCCTGCTGTAGCGGTTTTCCTGAGCGCCTGTTGAGGTCTTGGATGGCTTCATTCAGTCTCATTATATCTTATAGTTGCTATGTAGCCTCATAGAGGAATCCCTCTCGACTCGAAAGTAATCGAAGTGATTGGAGTCAAACATTACTTTGAGAGGAGAGGGATAAGAAAACGACCAGTTACGAAGGTAAGCAGGTGTTCATTGGATTAGATG
>JBKCMS010000205.1:0-3583 GCA_046300175.1 Pseudomonadota bacterium
GGTTGTATAGCTATCGACCTGAGACGTCATATCCGAGGTTATTAAAGATGTTTGACCTCTTGTCGCATAGCCCCGCTTCCTGACGGTAGTGTTCGCCTGTGGCGATAATTGTCAGCAGATAACGTTTCAGTGAGCGGGCGCTTTAGCGATCCGCTCGAATGCTTTGTTGTCTGAAAACAGTATCGCAAAATAGTTTGTAAAAAAACAGCTAGACGCTAGTCGCCACCCGCAGATTTTCTCAATCCTGCCAGTAAGCTACGGCATCTGCGCGAATCGCACTTACTGCTCTTAGTAACCTGGGTCCTACCACTGGTCCGAGTCGCTCATCAGCATCCTCGGGCGTCATGAATGCAAACCCAGAGAGCTCGTCGGATGGCAGCTTGATCGAATCAATCTGACTTGAAGTTAAACTCGGACCCGCCCAAACAAACTGTAGCGCCTCCGTACGATCTTCAGTTTCACGGAGGTAGTCGATTGACGCCAGTGAAAATGCCGCCGGTGGCAGTACTAATCCGAGCTCTTCTCTAACCTCTCGCACTACTGCTTCTAGGGGAGATTCTCCGCTCTCCACAACACCACCGGGTAGCTCACACAGGGGCTTGTAGGAGGGCCTAACAATCAGGACCTTGCCTGAGTCGTTCCAAAGCACTGCGCCAGAAGCCATCCTCTTGGATGGAAGAGTTTGGTGGTATTGTTTTTCACTCATCATAGAATTTGCCAGACAACGTTTCAATGTGCGGCGCGTGTGCGCGTCCGCACCGTTGCCTTGTTATCTTGCCGCCTCCGCTAGAACTTCCACTACTAGGCGGTTCAATGCTCCTCGCGGATCGTATATGGCAATGATTCCATCACGGACGACTTCGCGAGTCCCCGGGTCAACCGGGACATCAGCCCAGCTTGAAGGTGCAATTCCAATCTCGACCTCGCCGAATTGCGAATAGCTGACTCGGTGAGCCGTTAATACTCCCCATTGCTGTGTGACGACATCGGTCGGCGTTCCGAACGTCCCGACCCAATCGCCATTTCGCAGCGGGTCAGGAGAGTCGGAAAGTATAACCAGATCAACGTCGGAATCGGGGCGAGCTCTCCCATGCGCATGTGAACCGGCAAGGGCTACAGCAGAGATGTCGGGCCGGGCTCTTGCCCATGCTCGGACTCGGTCTAGCAGATTAACTACTTTTTCATCTATTGGTGCGGCCTTGAGATTCAGCATACTTCTAGCAAGATAACGCCTCAGTGAGCGGGCGCTAAAGCGCTCCCGCTCGAATCGTTTGTTATCCATTAGAACTCTTCGTCTCTACAAGGTCGACAAAGTGCTTATGGTAAACATCTTCGAGTGAAATGGCTGAGGAATCAACGACCCAAGCTGGATTGATGTGCTCACCGCTCAAACAGCGCACCTGGTGCTCTGCATTTGCTCGCCTGTCAGCCACCTCTCGCTCCCGGTCGTGAGAGTTTCCCCTCGTATCCTGCCGAGCTAATATGTCTTCAACCGATGGACGAAGCACCTTCGTGTAATGCGGCACACCAAGGCTCGCAAGCTGTGTCTGGTAGAAAATTATTGGCTGTGGCGGGTCATCGTAAACGATGAACTCGAGTGCTACGCTGTTTCCTTTCCTCAGTTCTGATTTGATTAGTTCGACGGCTCTAGACTGAACAATCGCCTTCTCAGATTCTGTTCGAGCAGTGTGTGGGTCTCTGGGCAGTTCATCCCAGATCCGATCCTCGGAAAGATGAAACCATTTATCTACGCTGCCGATTCGCTTCCCTATCGAAGTCTTGCCCGCTCCAGCGGGGCCCGCGATCAGGATGACCTTCTGGTCAGGCGATAGGATCAGTTGTCCCTCGACTGCGAATTTTTGATCACTCGACATTTAACCATACAAACTTCTTACGCTGGATAACGTTTCGGTGAGCGGGCGCTTAAGCGATCCGCTCGAATCCCTTGTTGCGCGCTACAGAATAGCTGTCTATCTGCAGCTAATCAAGCCGAAATGTATGCTGACATAAATGCGCCCTCCTCGAGAACGTCTGTTGCAATCGCGGATAGCTGTTAGCTGCGCTGACGTTCGGCCGCGGCGATACCAGCAGGAGAGCAGATGGCGATGTAGCTCGCCAATATTTCAGTCTCCAATTCTATACCAATTAGTATCGATCCTTTCGAGGCGTGGCCATCGAGAAATATGCTCCCATCGTGTAGCATTATCGTCGCTGCGGTAAAGAAATCCCGAGTGCTTCACCGGAAATCCCCTGCCTGTTAGAAACTCTATTGTGAGAACGCCATTAGGGTCTCTACTCCCGAGAACTGCGTAGGCCAGGTGCTTGTATGAATCAGGAACTACAATTGTTCCTAGGCTAGCTTCAACACGAATTTGTCCTCTGTCTATAAGCGAGATGACCGCCTCATAGTCCGGCTTCTGATAGCGAAATTTCATCAATCGAGCCTCAATACCCAAACAGATAGCGGGAATAAGAAGAAGCGAAAATAAGACCGATAATCCAAAAGGTATTAAGGCTCGCCGACCCCGTGATCTCCAAGTAAGACCAATCGTAAGAAAATTTGTGACGAACATTACGCAGAATAAGAGAACCAGCACTATCACAAGTAGTTGCAACCATGGATTCATCAGAAACGCCATAACCGATGAGACAAGGCACATCAAAAGACCCACAACAACCGTGATACGCACCGATCTCATTCTCCACCCGCACAACGTTTCGAGCAGCGGACCCCGGGAGCGATAGCGTACGGCGGTCCGCTGCCTTGATTGGTTCTCTCGTCATTTTCGCACGAAGCTTGGACCAACTCGACAAGGACGTACCTCGATCGTCTCCCATACCTTACCTGTGACGTAAGGTTCGACCTTCAACCAGGCATCTAGTTCTTCACGAGATTCGTATTCGGCAACGAGCATCGACCCCATCATGTTGCCGGACTCGTCGAGGATGGCGGTGCCAAAATGCAGGTGCCCTGCGTCTCGCAGCTTGTCGCCGAGCTCGATGTGGGCGCCACGAGCAGCAAGTCGCCGGTTGCGTGCCTCTGCGTCTGTGCCGTCATAGGCGATGATGAGAAATTGCATAAGCCTCCAATCGAGAGAACGTTTACTTACTGCGGGCGGTCAAATCATTTCAATTCTCACCTAGCCGCTCGTCCGCTCCGCAGCTAAGTTTTGTTATAGGCCCATTCAGTCGCTATCGCTACCTCCGCCGCTGTCACCACCAGAATCATGCGAGTAATCCGAATGTTGCGAAACTGGATCCGGAATGCCGCCCTCTTCGAGCGCCGATACGAAATCAAATTTACGCCGAAAACCAAAAACGCCAGTTCCAATGATCAGGAGTGCGACTCCCCACCAATACTCGCCAATTGAAGCTGCGACTACCCCGACAGCCACACACAACACGATGAATATAGTAATTAATCCGATCAATTTTAACGCCTATAACGTTTCAGTGAGCGGGCGCCAAAGCGATCCGCTCGAATAACTTGTTATCTGTCTGTAATAACTTTAACTACTTTGCCAGCCTCCCAACCACCCCCGAAAAGATGTGTTCCATAAGTACAAAGCTCCGCTCGGGGGAA
>JBKCMS010000206.1:0-7770 GCA_046300175.1 Pseudomonadota bacterium
ATAACAGTATTGCTCACCAGAACTGCTCATCATCCTACCCCAACCCGGAGATCCTAAACAACGTCCAAACGCTCCGAGATCTGCAGGCGGGAATTATGAATTAGTTTCAACCTGTTAGTCTTAGCCAACCTGGCGATCTACCGGAGATGCTGGTCTGCTAACCTGGAGATCTACCATAGAAAATTTTGGGTAGATCTGCAGTTCTGCTGTTCTAAAACGCAACTTTTTATCAGCTTCTTCGATGATCTATTGGCTTGGTCTAAGAATGGACGCCACGTGGCCCCCGCGCAGTTGCCGATCGAGGTAGCTGACGACCTGGTGGCGCATGAATAAATGGCGAAAGGGAATTACGAGGAGAGATGTATGAAACGAGAACGGGTGTACTTAAAGGTGCCATTCGCCGAAAAGGAAGAGGCTAAAAGGCTCGGAGCTAGATGGGATCAGGATTCAAAGCGCTGGTTCGTGCCCGGAGAGCGCGACCTTACTCCGTTTGCCAAATGGCGGCAGCAGACGGGATACGGGCCTTACAAATCGCCCGGCGCACGGACGTTAACCCAGGGACAGGTCAGTGAAGATGTTAATTCCCTCGTCGATCGCGCCCGCCAAGTAATCCGAGTTAGACATATGAGCCGCTTTACTGAAAAGGGGTATATCGGTTGGATCCTACGATTCATCGAGTTTCATGGGGGCAAACATCCTGGCACCTTGAGCTCTCAATCCGTGTCCGCGTTCCTCTCGTTTCTGGCGGACTCTGAAAATGTTGCAGCCTCCACCCAGAATCAGGCTCTCAATGCCCTGGTATTTCTCTACCGAGAGGTGTTGCAGATCGACCTGGGTAAACTGGAGGGAATACGGTGGGTAAAGAGACCCGCTATGCTTCCTGTGGTGCTTAGCCTGGGCGAAGTCACCTCCATACTGGCCGAACTCAAGGGGATCAAGCGGGTCATTGCGAGTCTGCTGTACGGCACCGGGATGCGACTTACAGAGGCCCTAAAGCTACGGGTCAAAGATATCGATTTTTCCCTTGGGATCATCTTTATCCGTGATGCGAAAGGGGGCAAGGACCGGACAGTTCCACTCCCCAAAGGCCTCAGAGAAGCTCTACACGCTCAGCTCCGCTATGCAAAGAAGCTACACGAGCTTGATCTTGCAGATGGTTTAGGCGCGGTATACCTGCCGCATGCACTTGAGCGTAAGTATCCGAATGCGAATAGACAGTGGTGCTGGCAGTATGTGTTTCCATCGCATAAGAGGTCAGTAGATCCGCGCTCTAAGCGCATCGGTCGCCATCACCTCTACAACGACATTATGCAGAGTGCCCTATCGCAAGCCGTGAAAAACGCTGGTATCACTAAGAAGGTAAACTGTCACACATTCAGACACTCTGCTGCGACACATTGGCTTAACAGCGGAGTAGACATACGAACGGTGCAGGAACTATTGGGACACAATGATGTGAAGACCACGATGATTTACACGCATGTCGCAGAGGAAAGCGCGCGCAGAGTCGCAAGTCCACTTGATGCCATTTTGCACACGTTACCTGCGCAGCAAATCGAAGAGTACGCCGACGGTATGCCGGAGCAGACTCGTGTGGCCGCAGCGATATCGAACGAAACAAATAACCTTATACCGGAGAAACCGCTCCCTGACGATGCTGAAGCACCCGGCAACCGTGTCGGACTGGCCGGATGGGTTAGAAGAGTCTGGGCCAATTCGTTCTCGTTGTTTAGCTCACGCCAGGTCGACTGAGGCCAGATAAGCTACTTCGCGAATGAAATGCCCTCTATTCCTTGTATCAAGTATCACTCACTCTGCAGCTGCCATTGCCAAGACGGAATTCTAAAAATTGCTATAATGAGGATGAGTTTGGCTTTTTTCGCTGGCCAGCAGGTTTGGTTCTCGCTAATTCGCTTCCTAGCGGAGCAGATGCTCCGCGATGGATAGGATGATCGATTAATTCCGGAGTTGTATCAGCAAACTAGGTATTTGGGATGTGTTGGTGTGGATGTCGAAGTGTCGCTAGAGGGAGTTTGAGACGAAAGAGCCGCGCGACCTTGAGGGATAAGTGAGTTCTTTGGGCGGCGCAGAGCCTTATTTAGCCTTATTTCTGGATTTTTAGCCCCTGGCAGGCCCCAGCTATGCTTAAGAGCCTTATATGAGATGCACCTCGCCAGGCCCGTCACAGTTGAAGCGGAATTTAGAAGTCATCAGGTGCTGGCTCAAAGGAGTCGTAGGAGGGTAGTTCATCGAGAGCCTCGGTGGTGTCGATAAACTTAGGGATCGGTGGAGGCGTTCTAAAGTCAGCGATCCCCTGCGACTTCATGATGTCCTTGATTGAGTGTTCGTCTTGCTCGTAGAGCCGGGAGGGGGTGCGGGGGAGACTCATAACTTGTGGATAACTGTGGATTTGTGTGAAAAGTTCGGATTGCCGAGCAATCCACTCCTGGCGGAATTCTGCCGGCGACATTTTGAGCTTGGTCCCTAGCTATTTCTCTCAGAGAGTGCGCGCGCAACCCTGCAAGTTTTTTTACCTTCGCAAGCGACTTCCAAAACTTCATAAGAGTCCAACCGATATGGTTTTGCTCACTGACGGTAAGCAACTTTTTATTAAGCATCTGATTCAAGAGAAAGGCGAGATCGCTGAGGTCTTGTAAGATAGATGATTTACTTGATTATTACCCTGGGGCTCCTGCAGCAAGAGCGTAGATAAATCTACCATGTACAAGCCGAGGATGGCAGCACTCTTCCAGTTATTAGCTCTTGCCTTCAGTATTCCTCTGTTCTCTCTTATTGCACACAATTCTGTTAATGTCCCACGCAGAGGCTTTACCTAGCTCACCTAGGCAAGTGTCCGTGAGGGCATCGACTTCCTGATTGAGGCGATCTATCAGTTTTTCAATCTCCTCTGCATTGACAGCAGCTGCACGACGTTCCAGGTCTAAGATTGTTCCGGCATAATTCTGAAACAGATACTTCAGTGCTTGCAGGTACTCGTCTCCTTCCGCGAACTGATCCGGGGCGGCTCCGAAGCATCGGTCGAACACGTCGACCAAGCTCTTAACACCGATGCTGCTCACTACATCGATATCTGAGAGTGCTCCCATAATGTGAGAATGTTTTAAGACTGCGTCGAGCTCATCGAACTTCTCAGACCATGCATCACTAAGATACAAACCGATCAGATACCTACCCAATCCTTGCTGCGCAGCTATGATACTATTCCTCGCAGCAAGTTCGAGCGCACCATTAGCAAGCTTGGTAAAATACCGATTCATGACCCTCTGAGCTGTTTCTTCGGTACGCAACTCGGACAATCTGGCGATAGAACCACACACATTTCTCGCACGGCGCATGAATTCAATCGTGCCCTGTATCTCCTGGCTATCCGGACCATATCTGGAGGCTATCTGTATGATTATCTGCTGCTCAGCGGGCGACAATTTGTGTATGAAAAGGTCCTGATCGATGCTTGCTATTACGGTAGAGGTACCTGCCTTGCCCTGCCTGCCCGCGCGCCCCCTTCCTTGATATTCAACTCGCGAATTTTGCGATATACCGGTCATTATCACGTAGATGCCCCCACTTTCGGTCGCCTCTTCATCTGGAATTATATCCGCGCCTCGACCGGAGACCTCTGTAGCAACGGTTATCCGTCCCGCTTTTCCCGCTCGGTCTATAATCTCCTGCTCCAGTCGTGGCACCTCGAGGTCATCCTGGTTGGTGTAATCATTTAGTAGTTGGGCAGCAAAGCCTTCGTTCTGCAGCAATTTATGAACCTCGACGGACTCGCCGATCGAGCTGGTGAGGATCACCACAGGACGCTTCTTCTCTCCACGTGTAAGATCCCTTAGGACTTGGAGCATGTACCGCGAAAGCGAATCTCTGTTGAGGTACACCTTTAAAGGTTCATCAACCCGGACACTTTTATGGTGCGTAGGCGTATCAAACCCCACAAGGTTGTAAAGTTGTCTCAGCTCTCTCCTATCGGTACTGTCACCCATGGTTCCGGATATGCAGAGAATCTTGCTGTATTGCTTGATGTATGCGGGATGACTCATGTAAGCCGAGATCCCGGTAGAGTCAGGCAAGGGAAGGTTATGCTTCATTGCCACAAAATCATGCAATCCATGACCCCAGTGCGATCGTTCCATCAGGCGACCGGTGTTTCCTTGATCAACGATAACGATCCTTTTGTCCCTGATTACATAGTCCAGTCCCTCTCTAACCTCACCGGATTTAACTGCAGATTGGAGATACAATCCGAGTATGACTGGGTGAATCTCCCGAGCCTGCGGATTGCGCACGAAAAATTCGGCAGCCGCCTCTGCGGGTTTTTGGTAGATGCCGTTTACACCATAAACCCTCGTGAACTCGACGCATGCCTTAAGAAATGACTCATCAAAGGTGCGCGGTTTAGGTGTGGCGATGCGGCAGCTTTCGGACGTCAGATCGAGACAGAGGTTATCAGCTTCGTCTATTAGTATGCAGTCATGCGAGCGCCCATTCTTGAAAGGAAAGCCGTTCAGCTTTGAGCTAAGCAGATCGAAGATCATGCTCTGGTTAGTTGAGTAGAGGATGCTTGGATTGGGATCGTGTACATCCGTCTTCCTTTCCTTGTTACCCTGAGCTGTTCTCTCGAATGAGAAGGAGTCGCAACTCAGCCCCAGATCGGAAAAGAACGGCCTAAATCGTCTTGCGTCTCGCTCTGCCAAGTAATCGTTGCTGGTTATTACATCTACTTTTTGCTCAAGAATCGCTTGGTAACCGGCGAGCATTGCAAATAGAAGGCTCTTACCCTCTCCGGTCTTGATCTGGGAGTAGACTCCGCGCGCAGGCCCCTCTCCTCCGGATTCACTGAGGAACTGCTCATCGGTCATCATTAAGATTGCCAGTATCTGAGTATTATAGGGGTAAACTCCGTAATGTCTCTTGAACAACTCTCGGGACAGCGCCAAATACTCAACTCGAAACGGCTCTTTATAGCGCTCCGGAATTGGGGTCCTCTCAACAAGCTCCCTGATCATCTGCGGAATGCGCAGTCGAGGCAGTTGCGCCAGTTCATGAGCACCCTCAACGATTTTTGCATATTGACCTGCGGCTCGGGTAAGCAATGCCTCGGGAGGGGGCTCGGAGTCTGGATGTTCCCCGATTCGAAATGCAGCAAGTCTCTCCTCAAGCGGCTTCTCTGGGAACTTTCGTTGATGCGCTTCAAGCTTTCCTCGATACAGTTCCCGCTCAATTTCGCCGAAATCGCCAACCTCAAACCTCTCTTGGAGCACCTGTAGATCGGCTGGTGGGATTCGCGCCATTTCATCAAGCAAAAGGCAGCCCGAAATCAGAGCATCATCCTTGAATCTCGAGAGCGACCGAACGAGGCCCATGAGTTGTTCTTCATCAAGATTGCTGTTCTTTACAGCGACTACCACCGACTCATAATAGGCAAAGGGAGCTCTCTGAGAACTGAAATGCCCGAGGAGGTCAACCAGCGAGCGACGAACGGTGTCGGGCGCTTCGAGCAGTATAGGCACGTACTTTTCCTGCAGCTCGAAACTCGGATAATGTTTCAAGCGAGCGATGTGATTTCGTAAAGCAACCTCCGCGTCTGATTTACGATTTTTCTCCTGGTACTCGGAGTCGTATGAACCAAAGGTATCCTGGTGCCCGATATAGCGATGACCCTGCGCGTAATATTCAGCGAGGCTCTGAGCGGTGAGCCCCTTTTGTGGATACTTGTCGCCGTTGACGATCAAGAGGTCGTGCCTCACCTCTGATGAGTACCTTACAACGGTCTCGATCAATTCAAATCGGTTATATTTGAAAAATTGACCACCTACCGCCTCCTCAAACTGCGAACAAACGTTGATCGCCGTCGTCAGAGCTACTCTAAAGTCTTGCTCGGACTGACGAGCACCATATTTCCCTTGGCGGCTAAAGGGGCCGGCGTTAGAGCCTACAGTGAGTAGGACATGGTCGACTACGCGGGATGATTCAAGTTTTGCTAGTTCAGTTAGCAAAACCTTGAGCATGGAGATATCATCTCTGTAGAGCAGGATGGGACTAAAATGATTCCCTAGTCCGTACTTACCTTCCTTGCGCCCCATTATCACATGCAGGTTGGCGAGTATATCCGGATAGGACCCATACTTGTCAAAGAAATTAGGCAGGTTACCCTTAGTAAACAGCTCCTTCGCCAGAGCCATTGCGGCGCACTGCTCGGAGATCGGAGCATCTGGAGCTACGGCGGGAACAGTGGGCTGGTCCACAGGAGACCCCTGCTTTGTGCCCCGGGCCGCCTGGAGCAGCTTTTCTATCTCTTTTTGTAGGTCGCTTCGATCGAACATATCAATACACCTTCGACGTGATTCACCTAGCCGCTTCACATGCCGCTCAGCAGAGGTACTACATTCAAGGGGTCGGCAGCTTCAATAACTTATCACATAACCCATCACTATAGGTATGGCGCAGTCTTGACCATCGGTGCTGTTACGTCGGTAGGTAGAGGAACAGACTTATCCATAGGGGGAGCTGAGCGGAGCCCGTCAGGGTAGAGCCGCACGAGGCTCGTACATCGTGGAAATCCCGATGATACAGTCGCTATCGCGAGTCCAGTCCAGCATGCAGTGCTAATTTAGTAAGATATCTGATTTACTTGATTATTACCCTGTGGCTCCTGCAGCAAGGGCGTAGATAAATCTACCATGTACAAACCGAGAGCAGGATTTACGATCTATCTTATTCTGAACTACCGTTCCTCCCCGCTTTCCATGCATCGCATCTATTTCGAAGTGTCCGATGCTCTGGCGTTCCTTTGCCTCAGCGGTATAAAGGTCGATGCTACGCTTGGGTGCTGCGGCCTGAGGTTTCACCCTGGAAGCTGCAATAGAGCGTCTCCGGCGTCTACTCTTGCCTGCTATTAGCAGAGAGGATTTCAAGTCAGGGCGCTCCTGATTAATCCACTGGTACATTGCTTCAGCGGATATCGGGTATCCCATAATTGTGAGCTTGCCACCTATAATCTCTGGGCTCCACTGCGCCTGCTTGAGGTGGAACTCCACATCCCAGCGAATCGTTTCGCTCTTAAGGCGCATCTTCTTTTTGCTGGCAGCTACTCTCCTCTGGTGAGTTGCTTCCTGCGCCTTCTGGGCTTGAGTGTAATAGTCGTCGTGCCTGCCAATCACATGACTATTACGCTTAAGCTCCCGGATTACTGTCGAATGACTCACACCGATTTCCCGAGCCACCCCTCGATAGCTTATCTTCGGACTCATGCGACACAATCGATACAATTGGTTCCGCTGCTCTTTACTTAATTTCTTGCCTGCCCTCGCCTCCTCGTACATGGTAGCAATCCAGAAGTCCATCCTGCCGCATTACACCGATTAATTACTTGTATTAATTTCAAATATTTCATTAATTTACCGGAAATCTTTAATTCTCTGCCGAGTGCTAAAATTGGAGATTAGAATCTACCATGTACAAGGGGGCAAATTTCAGCACATCGGGGTGTGCGCTTATAGACGAGAAGCGCTCGGTCGATATGTTGCGTTGCCGCTGTGTGAGCTTGAAGCGGTTGAGCAGCTTGAGCAGTTGCGAGCGCTTGAATACGGCGAGCGACCAGCAGTAGTGGAATTTACGCCGAGTTTAAAGGAGCTAGAAGATGAGATTCGCTCGATACTGCGCGATCTGGAGAGCGAGAGCGGCACTACATTGGTAGTCACAAGCAACGGCCGATTACGCGAAATAGCCCGCGTCATAGCAGGAGTGCCC
>JBKCMS010000207.1:0-4475 GCA_046300175.1 Pseudomonadota bacterium
CTTGAGCTACACCCTGACGGGCTCCGCTCAGCTCCCCCTATGGATAAGTCTGCTACTGTACCTACCGACGTAACAGCACCGATGGCCAATACTACACCATACCTAAAGTGATGAGTGGTGCGTTAAGTTATTGAACCTGCCCCGACAATATTAAGGGCGCCAGGATTACCTTGCCCAACCGTCATTGCTGCTTCCATCATTTTATCATGCATAAAATACCTCCTACTATGTGTTAATAAAATTTACTGAGTTGCATAACGTATCTGTCAGCGGGCGGAGCTCCGCTGCGCATCATTGTTATCCATCCTTATTCGTTCAATTTCCATCCGCAAAGCAAGTCCTATCTCCGCGCGCTTGTCGACCGGCATCAGCTTTTGTGTCTCAGAATGCGCCGCATATAAATCAAGAAATTTGTCGCCCTTCCAGCGAGGAACGACATGAACATGATAGTGAAAGACCGTCTGATCGGAAGCCTGACCATTGTTTTGAATGATCGTTACTCCATCGCAGCCAAGCGCGCTCACCAGAGCCTGGGATACAAGCTTTGTAGCCGCGAAGACCTCCTGACCGATGTTTACTGGCAAATCCAAGATCGACTGATACTGCACCTTGGAGATCACTAGGGAGTGGCCTTCATGCCCCGGGATCTGTCGGGAACAGACTATTCCCAAGACATGCTCGCTCTCGTAGATGACGTCTCCACGCCGGCTTTCTACCGGCGCAACTTCGACACCTCTGAGAAAGAGATTGAAGGGGGATTCATAGTCGGGAAGAGCAAACTGCGGCGGCGTCATAATCACTCAATTGTAGCGGATAACGTTCGTATGTGCCGACGCATTTGCGGTCGGCTACCATAGCTTTGTTATCCCTTTTCGATGTTCCGTTGTCACGAAGACTTTAGACAGATTTTTTCTAGGGAGCCGTCATCAGAAGTACGTACTAGATGTATTTTGTTTGCAATAACCGATGAGGGGTAACCTGTTGTTAACAATTCATTCAATCCCCTCAAAATTGATTCGCGCTCTGTGCGCCAACTAACGCTACAGTGTGGCACCCAATTTTCTGGTTTATAGTGTTCCGGCCGAGCAAGATCGCCTCGCAACTTATCACAGATACTCAAAACGCTTAGATGGAGTCTTTGAAGAATATTGTTGCATACAGGTACCAAAAACAGAGTGCCTTCCTCCCCTGAGAACTGCCCAATATGACCAAACCTTACTTCAAACTCTGTAACGTCACATGCGATATCTCGTAACTCCGAACTAAACTGCTCTTGGTCTAAGTTTTTGAAAAGGCCGAGGGTGATATGAGGGTCGTAGGGTCCGTCAATAAGAGTGGAACTACCAGTAATTTCTGCCTGCCGGTGCCATACCTCGCGCAGCCTCTCGGTGCTTGGATCATCAAAAAGAAGTTGGAGAGAAATGTCCACGTAAATACCACTTCGTTGAAAGGGATAACGTTTTGGATAACCCGGATTTCGTCCGGCGGGCGAAATCTCGGGTTGATTCAATTGTTATCCTATTGATATCATTCCGCCAATGCCTACTGTACTGATTCTGAGGGGATTTCGCTTCTTTTTTGTTTCACTCGACCGGGGTGAGCCCGTTCATATTCATGTCGAGAAGGATGATGCATATGCGAAGTTCTGGCTGAAACCAATAAGATTGGCCAAAAGCAAAGGATTTAGTGCTACGGAGCTGGGGAGAATCCGTGGTATGATAGAGAAGCATCGGGGGTTATTTGAGAGGAGGTGGCATGAGTTCTTCGCTGAATAGGAAGCCGTCATTCGAGCCTCTTGTTGAGGATGTCTCTTTTACCAAAAGCTCGCTAGTCGTCATGCTATCTGATGGTCGAGAAATTCGTATGCCACTGGAATGGTCCGAGCGGCTACGAAAGGCTTCTCCTAAACAAAGAAAGGCCTGGCGGCTAATTGGTGGAGGAGTGGGAATTCACTGGGAGAGCCTCGACGAAGACATATTAGTCGATAGCTTGTTGCGCGGTTAGGACATCAAAGAGCTGTGGTGTAAGGCTGTCGGCAGTAGGGTCGAAAACTCTGGGCAGACTCCTGATGGTAGTAAGCGGCATTACCCTGATGAGCTTTCAAAAACTTTCCGACTAAATCAAATCCGATTGAATATCCACTCAGCCTCGGTATATTTCGACTGGCGGAACCAAAGAACCAATCGGTATGTGAATAGTTGGCGTTGTCGTACTCCTGGCCTGCCCGCGCGGACAGTGCCTCTAAATCTGACGGACTCAATGCCAGCGCGTAAAAAGGCGCAGCTCCTCCCCTGAAATCGGTTTCGAAATGCTGGGCAAGCCCCTCTGAAACGAGAGCTTCAATCAACGTGCGTCCGTATCCCGGCTGTGCCCATCTTGAGCAGTGATGCAGTTCATGAACTATCGTTGCTGGCACTTCGGTACTCATGCGCCCGGCAAAGAGAGGATTAGCTGGATCAACTGCTATAGTGGCTACATGAGAGGAGGGGGAGAATCCGCCAACTCCGGTCTCTGGTATTACTGCCATCGGGTCTCGATATATGACCACGCTCACATCAGAAAGTGAGATGCGACTAAGCGCCCAGCTCGCAGCAGCCTCTGCCAGCTCTCTCAGCTGGGCGGAGCTCTCTTTGATTAGAGGGTCCTTCTCAGCAATTAGTATTTCGATTGTCATGGGTAGAAATGTTGATGAAGGATAACGTTTCGGTGAGCGGGCGCCCTGGCGATCCGCTCGAATATTTGGTTATGGCGCCCTCGCGACAATAGCCTTTCCGGAGCGAATTTCCCACATCTGAACCCCTCGACTTGTGCGGGTGCGGTCTGCCTTAATATCGATGGTCCCACTGGCTCCCTGGTACCCATTAACTTGTAGCAGCCCCCTGGTGACATCCTCTGTTGAGCTACCAAAGCGTGATATAACAAAATGCAGGACCATCAACGCATCGTACCCATAGTCGGCTGTAATTCCAGGGGGATGCCCAAATCGCGAGTAAAAGCGCTGAGTAAAGTCAGCGCTGGGGTCCTCAAAGCGAGCAAATACAACGCCATCTGTGAGCGTCGTCGGCAACGACAGGATCGCCGAATTTGCAACCCCTGGTGGTCCAACAATGAGGGGCGAGAGATTCGCTGCGTGCATTTGCTGCAGCAGAGTGCCCATAGAATCAGGCAATACTAATGCGAATAGAGTGTCGCATCGATGTGCTTTCAATTTTCCAATGATGCCCCGGAAATCCTTATCTGCTGGGCGCAAATCAATTCGCAAAGTCGGAGGGGAGCTTGCTACTGACCACTCATGCTCCAAAAAGGAGGACATACTCTCAAAGTAGGCTATCTGATGATTAACGATACAGATGTTCGTCCGGCCCTGCGACGATACAAACCTCGACGCTACTGTCATTAAATCGATATCGGACGGAGACATCCTAAACACATTAGGACGGGCTGTCGTGATATCAGCCGCCCCAGCCGCCATCGCAATAACAGGCACTTTGCTCCGAGCTGCAATGTTCCATACGACTTCAGTATCTTCAGTTAAGTATGATAAAATGAAGCGAACCTTATCTACATCAATCAACTTGTGCGCCGCCGAGACTGCACGCTTTAAATCGAAGTCTCCGTAGTCCTCAAACACGAGCTGAACCCGTGGACCGTTTTGAGTCGTCGAAGCGCTGTTAATGCTGTCCTGGGCAAGAATCAACCCGTCTCGAGCACTCTGGCCCCAGTTAGACATCGACCCAGTCAAGGTCAATAAAACACCAATCTTGATGGGTGCCGGCTCCGCGTTGATGCACCTTGGCAGTGTCAGAAGGATTAGGCTAAGCAAATACCCAGTGATACGGTTCATGATTTACGCGTCTCTGGCGCCATAACGTTTGCGTGACTTTCGCGCGATTAGCGCGTGAAGTCCACGCAATTGTTAGCTCGGCGATCCTCGAAGACAAAATGATACTCTAAGTCGGGGATGAGGGGCGTAAATTCAATCCACCACGAACTATTATTGATGCCGTGTAGGGTTTTGTTCATCGTCAGACGAGAACCGTCATTGGCTTCCAAAAAAAGCTTCAAGTCGTCGGGCCAATCGCATTTTGCCAAAAGATCAATTTGTGCACCCAGCGGATGCGTACGACGACCTAAAGCGGCTTCAACTTGATTCGAGGCAACCGAGTCTAAATAAATTTCAACCTCTGTTCCTCGGAACTTGATTGAATCCTCAACTACAGGTCGTCCTTGCAAATAACTGAGGAACGCTGTCAGGTCTTCTATTGACCATATCGGTGCTTCTTTTAGGATGAGCGGACGCTCAATAGATGGGTCTTTCTGAGCTCGGAAAAAGGCCTCCCACTCCAGGACATCACTTACTTCTCTCTTGAGTTGATCTTTCGACAAAAATTCGTCATGTCGTCGACCTCGTGTATCGTGTTCCATTCCTCTTTTCTCCTCCGAGCTAACGTTTCAGTGAGCGGGCGCCACGGCGA
>JBKCMS010000208.1:0-5327 GCA_046300175.1 Pseudomonadota bacterium
CTGTAGGGGGTCTACTATCCGAAGCTGGGAGTTCAAGGGGGCAGCCAGGCCCCCGCAGGACACTATAGCGTTCTCCAAAAGTCCGTAGCGAAATCCCGACTTTTGGAGAACTCTATCGATTCGCGGATGCGAATCAAAACAACAACCTATAGTGATGTCCACCAAAAGCCTTGCCAGTTTTACTGGCACGGACTTTTGCACGTCACTATAGGGGCCAGCTACATATCGCCGAGAACAGGCTCAATCCGGCCCTGCCGCACCACTTTAGGCGAAAGCGGCAGGTCAAAATGCTTACCAGCCTCCGGGGTCTCGGCATATCCAAACTCCCCACTCACTCCGCTGCGTTTCTTAATAGTTGCAAACCGACTGATAACCTCCGAAGCAGAAAGCATAGCGCTGCGGCCATCGCCGAACAGGTCGCCTATCATCATCGCTGTATCAAAAGCATTTGCTCCATTACCAACACGAGCATCATCGCGGTATAGACTAAACCAACGGTCACGGAATGCCGGCAACACCTCGTGTCCGACGAAAAATGTCCCTTCTGCTCCCGGGCCCGCGCGCGTAATCAACTGCTGACTATCCTGGATGCTCGCACCAAAGGTCGGCGTGCTAAATTTTAGCGCAAATGCTTGGCGATAATAGGTGACTACCTGGTCGTTGAGTAAAAAAACTCCGATCGCTTCGTAGCTCTTTGATCTTATCTTTGCAATCACGGTCTTAAAGTCGCTAGCATCTGGCGCAAAGGTATCAATCAGGTCCATCTGCACCCCCGACGATCCCAACTGAGTCTTAAGAGACTCATAGATATCCCGATAGTAGGGGATATCAACCATCAGTACTCCGATTGAACGGTATCCTTGCTTTGCAAAGTGGCTTTTTAGCTCACGCGCCGTCATCTCCCCGGTTGGGGCCGCTCGCACTGCTAGAGGCTTCCCAACTATTGAAGCCTTGATCGTAGTCTCTGAGATCACCGGCAAATTACGCGCTGCTAGAATAGGTAATAGGGTCTCATTCGGCGTTACCCCCCACACGTAATAAAGATTTATATCACCGCGGGCAAAGAGCGCATTAAATGCGTTGATCGACGTCTTTCCATCGTAGCCAGAGTCGTTGTAGACGAACTCAACATTTCGGAAAGTCGCTGGATGGTCGCTCTTAGCGAGTTGGAACCCGTTCTTTACGGCGACACCGTAATCAGCTACTGGCCCGGTTAACGGCGCGATTACTCCGACCCAGAATACTCCACGGTTTGACTCGTCTGCGCTGGCCTGGAGAGCAAACAGAACGACCAGAGGAGTCACCATCACATGCAGTATCTTCTTCAGCACCCAGCCTCCTACACCGCCACCTTATGCGTTACCACCCGAGCACGCGCAGCCAGTGATGCCTGCCGCCTCGACTCAATCGCATCTCCGATCTCGGCGGCAAGGCCCGGCGACTGATTGAGGAGGTCTCCTATGGCCTTTGTATCAAACACCATGACTCGCATATCCGAACTCGCTGTGATTGAAATCGTGTCCGTCGCGGGACCCGCGGTAAGCTGGTCGCCGAAGCACTCTCCTGCGCCAATCTCTCCGACATCAACGGGCACACCATCCCGCGAGGTGGCACTCAACCTAGCTTCTCCACTTAGCACCAACGCAAACCCAGTGAACCCCTCGCCCGCCTTCTGGATCGTTTCACCTGCTGCAAATTCAACGACACGCGGCTCATTCACACCCCCATTCTGCAATGCCGGCTTGAAGCGTGGATAGTTACGCAACCACTCCGCTGGCGTAACTTTGGGAGCCCCTGGATTCTCTCCGGGGCTGTACTCCATCGTAATCGGGAAGGGAATCGTTAGTCCCGCTCGTCTCACCGCGTACCAGAGGCGGGTCATAAACTGATCACGGGCCGCTGCCAACTCCTCCTGCTTGGCCACAGAGAACGAGACCCGATAGATAACCGAGAAATCGCTATAATCGACGGTCCGGACCGCTGGAGCCGGATCCTTGAGTATCCCCGGCGTTTCCGCCAAGAGCGCACCGAGCACTTCCTTGACCCGATTCGGTGGGTCGTCGTAGCTAAACCCGATCTGTAACGCCTCGGTGCGTACATCGGTTGGGCGCGACAGATTACTAAAAGCGCCCTTGTAGAGCCGTACATTAGGGACGATCCTTAGCTCGCGAGTCGGAGTAAGGATATGGACCGAACGCCAGTTAATCTCGATTACCTTACCGGTGACACCCTCCGCTGAGACCCAATCACCAACCTTTAGCGGCCGCTCAAAGAGCAGCATGAGACCAGACACGATATTTCCTAGAGGCTCTTGAAGCGCCAAGCCGATGACTACCGATCCAACTCCGAGCGCTGTAAGCGCGCCCTGAACCTCGCGCCCCCACACATTCGAGTAGATCACCATAGCGCCGATCGCTACCAACACCGCGCGAAGCAGATCGGAGAAGAGTTTCGGCACTCGGCCCCTCCAGGAATCCTTTGAGGTCACACCGAACACGATATCGTTGACAACTCCGAGCGCTGCAAAGAGGAGAAACACCCAAAAGAGCGACTCAACGAGACGAGACGCCGTATTTGACTGTGGAAGCTCAAGCACACAACGCATGAAAATTAGCAGCGCCGACGTTGGAACAACTAAATTACGGATGGTACGCAGGGTTCGAGCGAAGGCGTATTGCCGACGCTCTACGGTGGCGATTAACTCATTGAGAGTGAGCATCACCACCGGGAAGCCAACCGCCACCCATACTGCGGGCCAGAAATTAGCAAGCTGTAGATCAAAAAGCTCGGTCATGAGGTCCTCTGTGTCTTAGACTGCGATCTGCCACGCCTCTATCGGTGGCCTCCCTTCAAGCACAACCTCAGTTGGGCCGCTAAAGGCGAATTGATCTCCTAGGCGAGAACGTACACCTTCTGTGACTCGAATCGCTGCGCCATCCCCTGAAGTAAGACGCTTGGCGATCGTTACCGTGTCACCCCAGAGATCGTAGAGGAACTTACGTCGACCAACGACACCTCCGACAACTGGACCTGAGTTAATCCCTATAGCTATGCGAAGGTCAGCTTTATGGTCTCGGTTAAATACGGCGATTATCCGCGCCATCTCTTCAGCAAACTGAACGATTCGTCTGGCGTGATCCGGTCGCGATACCGAAAGACCACAGACTGCAAGATACGCAGCGCCTATCGTTTTTACCTTCTCAATACCGAACTTTTCAGCAGCATCATCAAATGTTGCAATCAGGTCACCTAAAATCGAGAGTGCCTTAGCCTCACTGATACGTGCACCAAGCTCCTCCATACCGTGTATTTCGGCGAAGAGGACAGAAACATCCGCGAACTCACGATTGGCTTTCTCATCACCCTCACGACGACGCTCGACCGCAGAAACAGGGAGAATGCTTAAGAGCAACTCCTGATTTTGACGCGCTTGCTCAGAGAGACGCTCGTTTTGCGAGGTGATGTTATCCGACATCTCGTTAAACACGCGTGCGAGCTCCCCAAACTCGTCCCTAGAGGTAACCTCAACCTTTACTCCGGTCTCGCCAACTCCGAGACGACGGGCTCCATCGCTTAGCAAACGGAGCGGCTTAGTAAGTAGGTATGATGAGATAAGAGCTAACAGGCTTACCAGTAGCGCCATGGCACTTGAAACGATGACCACCTTGCGTCCGAACTCACGCACCGGAGCCTCGGCCTCAGCAACATCGACCTCGGCAATTACCGCCCAGCGCAACGAGTCGAGCTCAAGTGGGCCGTAGGCACTAAGAACCGGCTTACCGCGGTAGTCTACTACTCGCGTCAGGCCGGACTTGCCTAGAAAAGCCTCCTCAACACTCCTCGTTGTGACCGGAAGGAGATTCATGACCGTTCCTTGCTGCTTAATGGAATCGACGATATTTCGTGGCACACCGCTTGTGCTCAACTCTTCGATAAAGCTGGTCGGGTTTGTATACATCGGTCGCGAACGACTACGAAAAGTCCTGTCTGGCCCTACGACATACACCTCACCGGTCTCGCCGAGCCCCTCAGCCTTCCAGTTGTAGTCACCCGATAGCACTCGATTGAAGCTCTCTATCGGGAACTGAAGTGCAAGGATACCGATCATCTGCGGTCCGTCGAAGATCGGACTCATCGCAAAACCCATCGGGAATCCCAGACTGGGCCGATACGGCTCAAAATCTGCGATCTTAAAATCGTCTCGATCGCGAGCAGCTCGCAGCATCCGCACTCTATCCCCTAAATTGGTGCGTGCGTACGGCCCATCACGTAGATTAGTTCCGAACTCGGTCGTCTTCTGATACGAGTAAACGATGTCGAGGGTCTCGGCATCGATCAGCATTAGATCCTCAAATCCGAATATCTTCACCGCGCGCGCAAAGAATGGATGGAGACGAGCGTGGGTTTGACCATAAGACGAAACGTCCGATTCGGCTGCTGCGTACTCCTGCATCTTCTGATAGGGGTGCGGATTCGTTGCAATGTAGTGATACTGGAGATAACGCTCTACTGGGGAGGCAGGGAGATACTGCTCAAGTATAGGCTTACCCTCAACGTGTTTAGCGAGCTCGGGGAGATACTTTGCAAGGTAGAAATCTTTTAACTGCTCCTCCTGCTGGGTAGTTAAGGAACGTGAAGACAGCTCCTGATAGCTCTGGCGGAACGCGCGCATACCATCGATAGCTACACGACTATCGGACATTGAGATGACTTGATCGCGCAGAGCTTCTAACATCTCCTTGAGCGTAGTGGTCTTGGCCACTCGCACACCCTGAAGTTGATTCTCCACTGATTTGACGAGCGCATCGCGAGCTGATGAGTAGCCGATAGACGCGATTATTCCGATCGACGCCAAGCTGACTGAAAGCAGCAGCACGATCATCTTTGATTGAATGCTTAATCTATTGAGTCCTAACATAGTGCTTTCATACCCTATCTTGCCTGGCATAAGCAAAGAAAAGGCCAGTACGATGCCTCAACGGGACGGGGTCGTTATTTTTTAACAAAGAGCAAAAGAGAGCGGTGAGGGGGGGGGGGTGGGGTAGCCCATTATCCAACTCTCTTCCCCCTGCTCGCAGCCCTCTCCGCTCTCTTTGTTTAAAAAAATCGCTGGCATGCTATAGCGTTCTGCAAAAGTCCGTAGCGAAGTCGCGACTTTTGGAGAACGCTATCGATTCGCGGATGCGAATCAAAACAACAACCTATAGTGATGTCCAGCAAAAGCCTTGCCAGTTTTACTGGCACGGACTTTTGCACGTCACTATAGCGTTTTCCAAAAGTCCGTAGCGAAATCCCGAGTTTTGGAGAACGCTATCGATTCGCGGATG
>JBKCMS010000209.1:0-31544 GCA_046300175.1 Pseudomonadota bacterium
CTCCAAAAGTCCGTAGCGAAATCCCGAGTTTTGGAGAACGCTATCGATTCGCGGATGCGAATCAAAACAACAACCTATAGTGATGTCCAGCAAAAGCCTTGCCAGTTTTACTGGCACGGACTTTTGCACGTCACTATAGCCTACAGGGCTAGGGTTGTGCGCGAAGAGGGTTCGATATCATTATTGCCGCCTTTAGCCCGGCTATTTCATGAAACTGCGTCGCGAGAGCGTCGAGAATGGTGATTTTTGAGCCGAAAAAGCGCCGTTATCGTCGCTCGCAGTAGCAGGCTTCATGAAATATGCGGGTTAGGTGCCTGCACCATCTTTGAGTGCAGCGCTATTCTCTCTCGCAACGCCACTCCCCACGGGGTCTTAGCTTTCTCAAGCGCTCGTGGCTGCCCGGAGTAAATGACTCGGCCCCCTGCATCGCCAGGTCCAGGTCCTAGCTCTATGACCCAATCAGACTGCGCTATCGTGTCAGCATCGTGTTCAATCACCAACACCGAGTGCCCTTGGGCCTTTAGACCGTGGAGCGCCTTTAGTAGTAGCGCCACGTCGATTCTGTGCAATCCAGTAGTTGGCTCATCAAGCACGTACAGTGTGTGACCACGTCGTGCCAGGTGTAGTTCAGAGGCAAGCTTTAGCCGCTGACTCTCACCTCCAGAGAGGGTTGATGAGGGTTGCCCAAGAGTCAGGTATCCCAAGCCAAGCTCGCAGGTGATGGCGCACATCTGATGTATCTTGCGATGGTTAACGAATATCGTGCGAGCCTCCTCAAAGGTAAGATTCAATACCTGGCTCACCGAGAGATCTCGATAGCGAATAGAATCGGCTTCGAGAGTAAACCGGGAGCCGCCGCAGCTCTCGCACGGAACTTTGGCCTCTGCAAGAAAGCTCATTTCAAGGGTGAGTTCGCCGTTTCCTTTGCAGGTAGGGCAGCGGCCTTTACCCGTGTTGTGTGAAAAAAAACTCGTTCCCCAACCACGTGATTTAGCTTCCAGCGTGGAGGCAAATATAGCGCGCACGTCGTCCCAGACTCCAAGGTAGCTGGCTGGGGTAGAACGTGAAGTTTTGCCGATCGGTTGCTGGTCGACGACTAGTATTCTATCGATCGGAAGACCCGAGGAAACGGTGCCAAACGGGGTAGTGTATGTTCCATCCTTGGCGTCGGCACTGCTAAGCGCATCAACGATCACTCCATGAACCAGAGAGCTTTTACCTGCACCTGATACACCCGCAATCGTTACGAGACTCTGCAGCGGAATCTCACAGGTGAGCTTTTTTAGGTTGTTCCTCGATGCGTTGCGAATGGCAAGCTGCGGAGATTCATTTTTGGAGTCAGAGCGAAAACTAAGTGGCTCGGTTAGCGCTCTGCTGGTGGCTGAGAGTGGGTGCGAGCGTATCTGTGATACAGGCCCTTGAAAGACTATCTCTCCCCCGTGTGTGCCAGCGGCCGGGCCTACGTCGATAATCTGATCCGAATGCAGAATATTATCGATTTCATGCTCTATTTGGATAACTGTGTTCCCGCGATCGCGCAAACTAGTGAGTGTGCTGAGAAGCTTGCGGTTATCTGCAGGGTGTAGGCCAGCGCTAGGCTCGTCAAATATGTAGGTCACACCGGTAAGCGGTGAGCCAATAGCAGTGGCTAATCGCAGACGCTGTAGCTCGCCGTTTGATAGGGTGGCGCACTCACGATTAAGAGCTAGGTGCTCCAGCCCTAAAGCAGTAAGTGTACGGAGCTTGCCTGATAGCTCCTGAATAATCGGCTGAGCTATCTCACGCATAGATGGCTCATCTAAGAGAGGTGCTAAACGCTCTAGTAGCGCTGGCGCCGAGAGCGAGCAGAGCTGATCGATACTCTGGTCAAATAGTCTGATGTTTCTGCCGATCTCGTGTAGTCGGCTTCCTCCGCACTCCGGACAGGGTTTGTTCTTTAAGATACCGTATCCATCACAACGTGGGCACCTACCGCGTCGCGAGTTGAAAGAGAGATCCTCTGGGTCGGGCTTAAAGAAGCCGCGCTGGCATATCTGGCAGGTGCGCTGTGAGCTAAATACCCTATCAATTCGAGAGTCGTTGACAATCACCGTTCCTCCGCCGACCGCGAGTGCTTGTTTGACCCCTTCAATTAGAAGGTCAATGGGTAGGCTTCGGACTGTACACCGGGTAGTTACAAATTCTATTGAATGTGATTTGGTTTTTGCGAGGCCATCGGTAACAAAGCGCCCCGGAGCAGAGAAGACGCCATCGACTCGCACCTCTGACATCTCGGTTTCTAGGGCGCGTTGGAAGACGGCCTTGTGGTGTCCTTTCTTCTGATTGATGACAGGTGCAAGAAGCCTGATCGAACCCTGATAGTTGCGTTTAATGTAGCTAGCTATCTGTTCAGCTGATAGGGGTGATACTGATTGCTCTGGATGATCGGGGCAGAATTGTGTGCCGACCTTAGCAAACAGTAGGCGTAGAAAATTATACACCTCGCTCATAGTCGCCACTGTTGAGAGCGCGGAAGGTTGGAAAGTGTGCTGATAGACGCAGATCGTTGGCTGTACATTTTGTATGTCATCGATCGCCGGCTTCTTTAATTCTTTAATGAATTGCCTCGCGTAAGGAGAGAGACAATCTAGGTATCGTCGTTGTCCCTCCGCATAGATGATGTCTTTGGCGATCGTCGATTTACCCGAGCCTGATACTCCGGTGAGGGTGATGAGCGAGCCGAGCGGTACGTCAAGAGATATTGATTTTAGGTTGTGCTCCCTGGCGCCTCGAATGCTTATGTGAGAGGCTTCCGCGGGGTTAGCGCTCTTGGGCGCTTTGCGCTTAACAGAGGGTTCGGGAGATGTGCGCTTTTGCAGGTGACGTCCCTTTTCACCGACCAGACCAACGCTACGTGCTAAGAAGCTTCCTGTCAGGCTTGATGCATTATCGCCCGTAAGGGAGCGAGAAGCGATATCGTGGGGTGTCCCTTGTTCAACAAGATAGCCACCCCGCTCGCCACCCTCAGGTCCGAGATCAATTATCCAATCAGCTGAGGCAATTAAACGTAGATTATGCTCGACACAAACGATTGAGTGTCCTTGGTTACACAGGAACCTAAAAAGCTCGATTAAGCGTTCCACATCTTTGACGTGCAGCCCAGTGGTTGGTTCATCGAAAAGAAATAACGATCTTCCTCTAGCCCCATCAACGATATGCGGAACGAGTTTGAGTCGCTGAGCTTCGCCTCCGGACAGCTCGCTGAGCGGATGCCCGAGTGTGATGTGTCCTAATCCTAGCTGCATCAGCACCTGACAGGCTGATGCAATCTGTTTCTCATGCTCGAAGAGATTTTTGCAAGCTTCAACGCTCATTGAAAGTATCTGGTGCACGTTGTGTCCCTTGTACTGCACTTCAAGAACCGGCGCCTGAAAACGCATGCCAAGACACGCCTCACATTCAATAAATACGTCGCTCAGAAACTGCATGTCTTCGCGAATAAAACCGGCCCCCTCGCATGTGGCGCACCTGCCCGCTGATACGTTAAAGGAAAAGGAAGAACGACTAAGACCTCGAGCGATGGCCTCATCTGTTCCCGCTAGTAGGTCCCGTATGCGGTCCCATATCTTCGTATAGGTTGCGATATTCGCCCTGGGCGTCTTGGAAAGCGGCGACTGATCTACCATAAGCACCTGCGAGAGATGCTCAAAGCCGTGCACCTGAGCATCCAGAGCGCTCTCTCCTGGAACAACACCGCGGTGAATCTCAAAGGCGGCCTGAATGACTTCGGTGATCAGTGAACTCTTTCCGCTTCCGGATACCCCTGTCAGGGCGACAAATGCATTCAGAGGGATATCGACGTCGAGGGATTTAAGGTTACGATTGCACGCTTTGCGAATAGCAAGAACCTGATCAAAGCTAGGCGTTACCGAGTTTAGCGTGTAGGGAGCAATATCAAGCCCGGCCCAGCTATCTCGCGGTCCCATAAAGGTGACTTCGCCGCCGCGCTCTCCTGCCTGAGGACCTAGCTCCAGAATGTAATCGGAGCGATCGAGGCACTCAGGATCGTGTTCAACAACGGTGAGGGAGTTACCACGATCGGTGAGATCGCGTAGGGCGCCGATCAGCGCCTCGGTATCACGGGCGTGGAGCCCTACCGATGGTTCGTCGAGTACAAAGTGAGTAGAGATAAGATTACTGCCCAGCGCTGACACGAGATTCACCCGCTGAGTCTCGCCACCAGAGAGAGTACGAGCCTGGCGATCGAGCGTGAGGTAGGGTAAACCGAGCGTTACCAGATAGTGCAGCCGATTTATAATACTCGTGAGGACATCATCGAGCTGTCTTGGTAGTTTACCGGATCTCACAAGCTCTGAGTGCAGCGAGCGAAACCACGGCAAAAGCTTCTCAAGAGGCAAGGTTGCGATACCAGCGATAGAAGCTCCCTGGATGCGGTAAGCTAGCGCATCATTCTTGAATCTTGTGCCTCCGCAGCTGGGGCAGTCGACTTGACCGCGATAGCGAGCCAGGAATACGCGTACGTGCATCTTGTATTTTTTGCGTTCAAGCCACGAAAACCAGGGGTAGATCCCCACAAAAGAGCGCGATTTGTGGGTAAATATCTCCTGCTGCTGCTCGCTGGATAGCTGTCCCCACGGACGGTCTATTGGGATACCTTGTTGTTTGCAGAATGTAAGTAGTTGTTTGTGTTCCCCTGATGCTGCGTTACCTTTCCAGCACTCAACTGCGTGCTCCTTGATGCTTTTGCCATGATCAGGTACGCAACGATTGGGATCAATAACCAGTATCTTTCCAAATCCATTACACTCACTACACGCGCCGATCGGATGGTTATAAGAAAAAAGAGCAGGGCGCGGTCTAGATACTGAAACGGAACCGTCGCCGCACTGATAGTTTTGCGAGAATGAGTAGGTTTCAAAAGCTTTGTGAACTACACGTTGTTCGTTGGTAACTGTCAATCGCACAAATGGCCGGTAGTTGCGACTGCGCTGTTCAATGATCTGGACAGTTCCATCACCGGCAGAAAAACACTGCTCAAGAGAGTCGCGAACCTGCTTTGCTGAGAAGCTGCCGTGACGACAGCGATCGATAACTACCGTCAGCTGGCGTACCTTTTTAGGTGGAGAGCTATCTTCAAAGAGAACTAGCGCACCTGTATTTGGGTGTACGTACCGTGAGTATCCAAGAATCTGTAGACGCTCGATCTGCTCCTTAGAGTTAGTAGCTTGCACTCCTATCAGAAAAGTGGCGTCCGGTTTTAGGGTGCATACAATCTCAATGTGCCGAGTAAGCGATGATGCGTCCCACTTTATAAGATCGAATCCACAAGTAGGACATACCGGCTGGGCTACGTTACTCCAGAGTATCTTGAGCAGGTCGTTGATATCCGTCATCGAGCCTACGGTAGATCGGGAGTTGAGGATGCGGGTGCGTTGTTGAATTGCTATGGCCGGCCTGACATTTTCAATTAGATCAACTTTCGGACGCTTTACTTTGTCGAAGAATTGCCTGGTGTATGGAGAGAATGTCTCGATATATCGACGTTGTCCTTCAGCGTAGATCGTATCGAATGCTAAGGACGACTTTCCGGAGCCTGATAGTCCAGTGACACCGATCAGCGCTTGATGTGGAAGCGTGAGGTTTAGACCTTTAAGGTTGTTCTCTCTAGCATTGATGATTCGGAGGGAGTTTTTCACAGAGATGACCGCTAAAATCAATCTTAGACGTCGATCGCGGTAACAGTGAGCGGGGCAACTGTTGGGGGGGGTTAAAAGAAGCTGCACGGCTAAAGAGATAGAGAGCATAGTTGGCCTCACAGGAAAACAAACTTAGGCCTCGACTTCATGGATGGCCCGCGCAATCGAGGAGCGTTACTATATAGTCATGAGATCTCTCTTTTTAGTCTTACAACTACTAAGTAGTGCGCTGATTTTATTGGTATTCAGGCTGGGTTATGGTCAGCAACCAGCTGCTAAACCAGAGGCTGAAGATCTCTGCTCGTTATCGCAGCTTGCTTTACGTGAGGCGAGTAAGGTGCGCGAGCTTACTACCCTATCCCCAGTGCCGTGTGTAGTGGAGGATCGGCCGGCAGTTACCAGGTTTATTCAGGATACTATCCGCGAGGACCTGCCGCCGCATAAGTTGGCTAACGAGGAGATAGCCTACCGAGCCGTAGGGCTTATTCCTGACTCATTTGATTATCAGAAGGGCCTGGTAGAATTTTTAGTGAGCCAGATCGGTGGGTACTACAACCCTAAAAAGAAGCTGTTTGTGATGGCGGGTTGGTTACCGGCAGTGGTGCAAGGAGGAGTCGCAGTTCATGAGCTTACCCATGCTCTTCAGGATCAGCACTACAACCTAAAAGAGATTATGAACGTACGGGAAGCAACGACAGATTCAGGGCTTGCAGCATCAGCACTTGTTGAAGGTGATGCCTCTGCGGTGATGTTTGACTACGAGCGCTCTAAGAGCGGAGAGGGATCGCTACGCTCGCTTGCTTCGGTTGAATCGATGCTATTGCTCCAGGTCCTTGGACTGGGGGTAAGTGGTGAAGTTCCAGAGAGCCTGAAATCGCTGCTGATCTTCCCCTACACTAGTGGTCTACGATTTGTTCATTCCCTACTTAGAGATGGAGGTTATGCGTCTGTAAACAGAGCCTATAGCCGTATACCTAGTACAACTCGGGAAATCCTTCATCCAAGTGACTATTTGAGTGGTCCATTCACCGCAAAAATACCCTCGGATTCAGAGTTAGAAGGCGCTCCATCTGGAGTGGCTGCAGAGTATACAGATGTACTAGGTGAGTTTGGCATATCGAGTATCTTTCGAGGTAGCGCGGCAACAAAAGATCGTGGGCCAGGCGCGGCAGCTGGCTGGATCGGAGATAAATTGGGGATCTTCCCAGGAAAAGACGGCCAACGAGTCGTGTCCTGGTTGACTCGCTGGGAGACGGAAAAAGATGCTTCTGAGTTTGTCTCTTTGTATCGCGAGTACCTAACAGGTGTATACGGTGTCCCAATTGGCGTTAGTGAAACCGTATTGAGCAAGGGACGAAAGATAACAGTCTCGCAGAAAGGAGCTGATGTCTCTCTTGTGTTACAAGAAGTAGCGCTACCGCAACCTTCCGCACTCAAACCTTAGCGCAGAAGCTAGGTCAGGGTGGAAAAATCGATAGCCTGATTCCAATAGTCGTTGGGGGTGCACACGACTGCTGGTTAACAGCAATTGTGACATCTCTCCTAAAGCAGCGCGAAGGGCAAAAGACGGCGCCGGTATTAGAGCTGGACGGCGAACAACAGCTGCTAAAGCTGCGGAAAAATCGCGATTAGTACAAGGATACTCGGAGACGCAGTTTACTGGGCCGGACAAATCTCCCGTGTACAGGACATGCTCCATAACCCCCAATACGTCCTGTAGACCAATCCAACTCATAAACTGATGTCCAGACCCTAATCGTCCCCCCACGCCGCAGTAAAACGCGGGAAGCATACTAGCAAGAGCCCCACCAGCAGCGTTGAGTACCATTCCGAGTCGTAGATTTACGTTTCTACATCTACTTGCAGCTAGTGGTAGTGAGGCAGCCTCCCACGCAGTTCCCACCTGAGCGAGAAAACCACTGCCGCACGCGCTACTTTCATCCACGCATTTTTCGCCAGTATCACCGTAGATTCCCACGCCGGAGGCGTTAATACACACCTCAGGTGGAGAAGGTAGTGCCGCGATCGTACGCGCTAGTAGAGATGTAGCGAGCACTCTACTCTGTTCGATACGCCATTTACGTTCGTTGGTCCAACGGCCTGAAGCGATATTCTCACCGCAGAGGTTAATCACAGCATCAACGCCGTGAAATACCTGTGGAGCAAGAACTCCAGCGTTAGGATCCCAGAAGTGTTCATCTTGCGCACAAGGATGGCGGCGTACAAGCGTGCTTACTGTGTGTCCGGCGGTTGTAAGAAAAGCCTTTAGAGCTTGGCCAATAAACCCTGAGGCCCCGGCGATAAGTATGGTCTTGCGAGTCTCGTGCCGAAATCGAGCGTGTAATTCAAGGTCTGCTGATAGAAGCGCATGTCGAAATGCAAAAAGCCTCTGTAGCTCCTGTTGCACCAAGCAGTTGGCTAGGCCAAGACCACGTGGAAGTTGATACTCAATCTCATCGCGCATAGTCATTGATGCTTCAGACTGCTGAATGAATCGGTGCGAGTGTCGCCAGTAGCGGAATGGACCCTTAACCTGCTGATCCGTAAATAAGGTAGGGGGCTCGTAAGTCGTATGAGAGAGTCGCCACGGAATACTTAGGCCCGGCGCAACAGGCAGCCGAATCTCAACCTCTGCGCCAACGGTGATCGAACCGGATGCATGGGATATCCGTACAGGTCGCCAAGGAGCATTGAGTCGATTAAACGCTCCTGGTCGCGTGTGCCAGGCGAACACCTCGCTGGCAGGGTGGGGAATGGTGCTCTCCCAAAAGAAACGATTTGGCGAGCCCACCAGTTTATCCAAAAACGCGTTTAGCTATCTCGCTTGCGCTCTTGCCGTCGTACTGTCCAGGGTACTGCTCCTTGAGGAACTTCATGGCAGTGCTCATGGCGGCACCTGCAGTTGAGCTCTTGTACTCTATCAGTATTTTCTCAAGATCATCTGCAGAGAGCTGCTTGGGAAGAAACTCTTCGATGATCGCAATTTCACTTTGTAGCTTGGCTTTCGCCTCTGGTCGATTCGCCTGCTCTTCAAACCCTATCGCCTCGGCACGCTTTTTTACCTCTCGTTGCAGCACTAGGGTACAATCATTAGCAGAGAGCTCTGTAACGGACTTTTGCATCTCTTCGTACTGTATCTCGCTTAGGAGAGAACGGATCGTCTCCATTTTTAGCCGATCCTGGGCTTTCATTGCTATTTTTAGTGATTCTTTCAACGCGCTTTTCATAAAACCGATACTGTACTGATTCGGCGCTAAAGGGCAACGGCTTACTTTGTCAAATCGCTGAATTACGCGCCTGGCGATCGCGGCATGATCTGCATTAGAACGATCAATGCGGCGCGTGGCAGTTCTCCAGCTAGCGATTTATAAAAGCTGGAGATAGCAAGAAAGATAAGGTCTGTAGTTAGGCGATGTTTAATCCAATAAATACAAACAGTTCCCCTCATTTTTAGCCCGCTCAAATAACTGATAGCTGCGACCCTCTAACAGTCGATACAAGGATGCTAAAGCGACTATCCAAACACGACGATAGCTCTTTGTGGAGGCGCGCGGAAAAACCGGGGTGTTCAATATCCGTAAGGTGTCGGGCATCGTCGTCGTAACTCATTTTAGGACCCGGTGTTTCAAAGCGCTTTTGTGGCAATCAGAGAGACAAGGGTAGGGTACAACCACAGGGGAACTGTACATGCAGACAGAACAAGGCTCTTTTGGTCAGGGACACTCTCACCAGGAAAAGAAGGCATCTGATAAGCTGTATATCGATCGTGACATCGGTCACATCGAGCTTGGGGTGGTTGACTATGGCTCCCTGACGATTGTGAGCGCTAGTTCGCGCTTTTATGAGTGGGTCAATCGTCCCCGTATGGAGAGGGTTAGCCTTTTAGAGTTGATTCCAGAGCTGGATATAGCCTCGGTGCATCAAGCTCTCGATGCCTTCGATGGTGTGTGCGAAGTAGAGGGGGCCTTTGTATCAACTGGTGGTTCCACTGTGCGGCTGAAGGTGCGATTGCTCAAAACCGGAAATACTCTCGCTTCGCCACTTAGGTTAATCGCTTTCGATATAACGGAACTCAAACACAAAGAGGAGATCCTCCGAACTGTATCTACTTTGCTCGAATCTCATAAAGCAATAATAGCAGATAGTAGAAAGACCCTAAAAGTTTTGTTAGACAGCCTGCCGCAAGCTGTTTTCCTGATTGACTCATCTCTGCGCATAACACCGGAGATATCTAAAAAAGCAGAGGAGCTTTTCGGTAACGGCATCGAGTACGCGGCTCTATCGGAGTTGCTGCGCTGCACAGAAGATGACCTTGAGCCGCTACGTCTGGCATTCGACGGGGTAGATTGGGATATGATGGCTGGGGTACTGCCTACCGAATTCGTGTACGACGATAAGATTTTCTCGATCGGCTTTATCCCAGTTCAGGAGGATAGTAAACTTAAAAGTGTCACTGTAGTGGTGGACGATGTCACCGAGCGTCGACGAATGGAGCAATCGCTTGAGCAGACAGACGCAGACAATCGTGCGCTAGTGGCTATTCTTGCCTCAAAAGACGAGTTTGTAGATCTTGTTAATTTAGCGCGCAAAGCCGCCGGTTTCACCGATGATCCTCACGCTTTCCGATCCGTAGTGCATGGTCTCAAGGGAGGCTTCTCATTTCTTGATTGTGATAAGCTAGCGAGCATGTGCCACCGCGCTGAGGAGCGGCTTATTCCCGATGTGTACACCCCAAGTATCGGCAAGCAGCTAATGACCGAACTGAATGGCGAATTATGGTCGTTTATGGATCGTTACCAGCATGTTCTGCGAATCGATCTGCGCGCTGATGCTGGTATTGCTTCGCGAGGTTTGCAGCTGGACTACGAGGCAATCGGTAAGCTCTACGCATTAGCAGAGAGTGAACGTGTCTCCCCTAAAGTCCTTGCTGCATTGGAGGAACTCGTAGAGCTGCCGGTTCATCAACTTCTTGGATGGCTTGATAAAGCTTGGCTAAAAACACTCCGCGGTGAGTCAAAGGAGGGGGTGCCGATCATCTGGAGAGGTAACGTTGCGCTTTCACGCGAGCCGTATCGTGAGCTGCTACAGTCGTTCGTACATATTATTCGCAACTCAGCCGATCATGGAATAGAGCTTCCCAGAGAGCGCGAAAAGCGCGGAAAATCGCGAGCAGGCTCGATGGTTATTGATGTTAGTTACCAGAATGGGGTGTATCTTTTTACATTTGAAGATGACGGAGCGGGCATAGACCCTGAAAATCTGATCGCGGTAGCGCGCGCCAGGGGGATTTATCTACCGGAGGGAATCACACGAGAGCAGGCGCTCATGTTAGTGTGTGAACCTGGGTTCTCATCTCGCACCCAGGTAACAGCGCTCTCCGGGCGTGGTATTGGAGTGGACGCAGTCCGTCGCGCAGCAAAGATATGTGGAGGGGATGTAAAAGTAGAAAGTGAGCTTGGCCAGGGAACAAAGATATCGGTATGGTTTAAGCGCCAACGCTACTGGAGATCGCCATCCTACTGAAGCACGCCAAGTTGCACCTTAACTTCGCGTATGTTGCCACGCTTGTTGAGCCGAAGAGTGACACGATCACCTGGCGCCTTCTCATCGAGTACTCTCAAGAGGTCATTTCCATCCTCAACTGGGGTATCATCAATTGATGTGATAACATCTCCTAGCTCAATCGCTCCGTTAGCAGACCGGTGAATGCCCTCAAGGCCATGTTTTTCGGCTGGAGATCCACTAAGTACGTTAGCTACAATGGCTCCGACTATACCCTGACGTCGAGCAAGGTCGCTTTCGATGACTCGAATGCCGAGCCCTGGCTTCTTAACTTTTCCACCCCTGATCAGTTGCGGCACTATGCGATTGATCGTGTCCACAGGTACGGCAAAGCCGATCCCAGAGTATGCTCCAGAGGGGCTGACGATCGCCGTGTTCATTCCGATTAACCGACCGGCACTGTCGAGTAGCGGCCCACCTGAGTTTCCGGGATTGATAGCAGCATCGGTTTGAATGACACCCTGAATCGGACGCTCAGTAACTGACTTTATCTCTCGACCGAGCCCGCTGATAATTCCCGTTGTCAGAGTGTGATCAAAGCCAAATGGGTTGCCGATGGCATAGACTCGTTGACCAACCCGCAAGTCTTTTGAGGTTCCTATCGGTATTGGAGAGAGCTTTAGTCTGGAGGAGTCTATCTTGAGCACAGCGATATCTTTATCAGGTTCGGCCCCTACAAGGCTTGCATCGTGTGCAGATTGGTCGGAGAGGGTAACTTTTGCCGCTTGAGCGTTCTGAATCAGGTGGAAATTAGTTACAATATAGCCATTTGAGTCCCAGATGAAACCAGATCCTGCACCTTGAGGGATCTCAAAGACGTTCATACTGATAAAGTCACGCTCTACAGCTAGACTTGTTATGTAGACTACCGAGGCCTGTGCCGACTCAAAAAGCCGGATGGTCGATACCTCATCACCGCCAAGCGCCCCTCGACCCGTTATATCACGAGGGGTAATAGTTGGGTTTGATGGATTGAGAAGTTTTTTACCTAAGAAGGCTAGAGCAAAAACAAGAGCTGCTCCCGCAAGAGCAGAGATAATGGTGGTCTGAAATCTAAAACGGTGAGCGCCTTCCATGAAGCTACGATCCGATCTATTGAGCCGAGGATCAAGTAGGGACGAAATATCAGGTGGGGTTAAATTGTCTTCTATGGTGCAACTTGGCTCGGCCAATATTGCGCTGGCCCAGCTATAGCGCTCTCCAAAAGTCCATAGCGAAACACCGGCTTGATTTACGGCAGAAGCCTTGCCAGCTTTACTGGCACGGACTTTTGCATAAACCCGCCTCATTCATTTTTGAAAAAATGAATGAGAATAGTCCCACTTTTATCAGCAACTAGATAGTCTCTTTCTACAGCTAGAGTTTTTTTGCCTTCTGCGGCGCAACTTGGCTACGCCAAGATTGCGCTCGCCCTGCTATTGCAAGTGATTTTTTTCAAAAATCACTCGCGCAGGGTTTATTACCATAGTCTCATGCATTTTTTGTCAAAAATGGATGAGGCTGGGTTCAAAACAGCGCCCCGTACATTGAAGGGAAGCAGCCCCTCTGCTAACCTGCGTCTACCGTATGCGTATCTCCCCGGTTTTTCATGAATTAAAGGACCTACTTCGTGAACGTCACGTGCTCCTCGATGGTGGCATGGGGACCATGATTCAGAGCTATACCCTTGGCGAGCAGGACTTTAGAAACCAGGCGCTTAGTGAGCACACACGATTGCTCAAGGGCAATAACGACCTCTTAAGTATCACCAAGCCGGATATAATTAGGGAGATTCATGCTAAATATCTCCGCTCCGGTTCAGATGTTATCGAAACTAATACCTTTTCTTCGACTTCGATTGCGCAGGCCGACTATGAGTTGGAATCTCTCGTTCCAGAGCTAAACAGGGCTGGAGTCAGGGTAGCAAAAGAAGCCATCGGTATAGTGCAACGAGAAAGCCCATCACGGCGCTTCTTTATCGCAGGGGCGATCGGGCCGACCAATCGAACTGCGTCTCTGTCACCGGACGTAAATAATCCGGCGTATCGAGCGGTCACTTACAAGCAGCTAGAACAGAGCTATTACGAGCAAGCGCTGGTTTTAGCGCAGGAGGGAGCGGATATACTCCTGGTAGAGACCATATTTGACACCTTGAACGCCAAAGCAGCAGTTGGGGCTATCGAGCGGTGCTTTGATGAATTGGGTGTGCGTCTGCCTGTAATGATCTCTGTGACAATTACTGATCAATCAGGACGCACGCTGTCGGGGCAGACAGCAAGGGCCTTTTGGTATTCGATTCAGCACGCCCGTCCATTGAGCGTTGGCATTAATTGCGCTCTTGGAGCACATGAAATGCGTCCTTATCTCCGCGAGCTTGCAGCTGTCGCTGATTGCTATGTAAGTTGCTATCCAAATGCTGGGCTGCCCAATCCTCTAAGCGACACAGGTTATGATGAAACTCCTAGCGATACGGCGCGTGCGCTGGGAGAGATAGCAGACGATCATCTCTTAAATATCGTTGGTGGTTGTTGTGGAACCACACCTGAGCACATAGAAGCGATCCGTGACCGAGTTTACGAGATCACCCCTCGCACTATAGCCCCTGCGGCCACTAGACTTGCGCTTGCTGGACTAGAACCACTAGTCATCGCCCCCGACAACCCTTTTATCTTAGTGGGCGAGAGGACAAATGTCACCGGCTCACCGAAATTTCGGGCCCTAATAGAGCAAGACAAGTTCGAGGAAGCGCTCTCTGTGGCGAGGCAGCAGGTTGAGAATGGGGCTAACATAATTGATGTTAACTTCGACGAAGGGCTGCTAGATAGCGAAGCATGCATGCGGCGTTTTCTAAACTTGATCGCCAGTGAGCCGGATATTGCTCGTGTTCCTGTAATGATTGATAGCTCCAAATGGTCGGTTCTTGAAGCTGGTTTGCAGTGCGTCCAGGGAAAAGCGATTGTGAACTCGATTAGCCTAAAGGAAGGCGAAGAGAAGTTCAAAGAGCAGGCCAGGGCGATTGCCCGCTATGGCGCGGCGATGGTGGTAATGGCGTTCGATGAACAGGGGCAAGCAGCAACTTTGAAAGATAAGGTGCGTATCTGCCGGCGAGCTTTCGCCATCCTTACACAGGAAGTAGGTATCGCTCCTCACGACATCATTTTCGATCCGAATGTGCTGACTGTGGCAACAGGTATCGAGGAGCACAATACGTACGCGCTCGATTTTATAGAAGCGGTTCGTGAGATTAAGAGTACCTGCCCAGGCTGTTTGACCAGTGGTGGAATCAGTAATGTATCGTTCTCGTTTCGTGGAAATAATCGTGTCAGAGAGGCGATGCACGCAGTGTTTCTCTATCATGCAATCAAAGCAGGCCTCGACATGGGCATCGTTAATGCAGGTATGCTTGAGGTATACGAGGAGATTGAGCCTGAACTCCTCACGCGAGTGGAAGACGTTATTCTCTGTCGACACCCAGACGCCACAGAGTCACTGATTCAGTATGCCGAGCGATTCAAGGGGCAAACTAAGGACAAAGAAAACGAGGTAGTTAGTGCCTGGCGCCAACTCCCGCTAGCAGAGCGGATATCCCATGCATTGGTAAAGGGGATTGTGGAGTACATAGAGGCTGATGCGGAAGAGGCGCGCGTGGCTCTTGGAACTCCCTTAGCCGTTATCGAGGGTCCGCTGATGGATGGAATGAAACATGTTGGAGACCTGTTCGGAGCCGGCAAAATGTTTCTTCCTCAAGTGGTAAAGAGTGCGCGTGTAATGAAGAAGGCGGTAGCTTATCTTGAGCCATTTATGGAGGCCCAAAAAGCGGCACTTGGAGGTGCTGAACAGCAAAAGACCTTTGTTATCGCGACTGTAAAAGGCGATGTGCACGACATCGGCAAGAATATTGTAGGGGTCGTGCTGGCGTGTAATGGCTACAAGGTAGTCGATCTCGGTGTCATGGTTCAATGCAGTGAGATTCTCAAGGCTGCGCGTGAGCATAGAGCTGATCTGATCGGAATGAGTGGTTTGATCACGCCATCGCTAGACGAGATGGCGAGTAACTTGCAGGAATTTGAGAGTGAGGGGCTTAATACCCCGGTCTTAATCGGAGGGGCAACGACATCACGAGCTCATACGGCGATTAAGCTCGCGCCCCACTATACAGGTCCAGTTGTGCACGTAGCTGATGCATCTTTAGCAGTTGAAGTCTGCACAAACCTGATGAGTGATGAGCGTCGCAGTGATTACATATCCACAGTGAAGACCGGACAGGAGGAGCAGCGACGGGTATTTGCTGCAGGCCGAGAAGAGCAGAGCTACGTATCGATAGAAGCAGCACGCGCCAATCGACTTCCGTATCGGGCAGGATTGATAGAGCGCCCATCGGTTATTGGCGTGCACACGTATCGTGATATCGATCTATCAAACGTATTTGCCTTGTTTGATTGGTCGCCACTCTTCTGGACATGGGAACTTAAAGGATCTTACCCGAGTATCCTCAACAATAAGTCGCATGGCGAGCAAGCACGAGAGATATTTCGCGAGGCTAATACTCTTGTGCAGCAGATTATCCACGAGCAGCGGTTTAGGCTGGAGGCGGTTGTTGGCTTCTTCCCCGCTAAAGGAGACCACGACGATGTGGTTCTCTACGATAGCGAAGCATGCGAGCACGAGCGCGAACGGTTGTGCTTTCTAAGGCAGCAACGTGAACGTCAGGGGCTGCCAAATCTATGTTTAGCTGACTATGTGGCACCCAAAGAGCTGGGTATAACGGATTACATCGGCGCATTTGCAGTGGTGTGTCACGGAGTGGAGGCGTTTGCAGGGGAGTTTGAGCAGCGTGGTGATGATTACCAATCGATCATGGTGAAAGCACTGGGAGATCGTTTTGCAGAAGCCCTGGCAGAGTATTTACACCGTGAAATGCGCGTTCTATGGGGCTATGGAAAAGATGAGCAGCTAAGCCTAGAGGCGATAATTAATGAAGAGTATCGTGGAATCCGCCCGGCGCCCGGATATCCAGCGTGTCCCGACCACACTGAGAAAGCAAAGATATGGTCTTTGCTAAGCGTGGAGCAGGCGATTGGGCTCGCATTAACTGAAAACTATGCGATGACACCAGCAAGTAGTGTGTCGGGTTACTATTTTGGACATCCAGACGCAAAGTATTTCAACGTGGGACGTATCGATCGAGATCAGCTGATGGAGTACGCAAAACGTAAAGGCATGTCGATTAAGGAAGCAGAACGTTGGCTAGCGCCTAATCTTGGATACTAACGTGCCAGACGACAGTCTCCACATACTTGAAAGTGTTTTTTCCCTTTCAAAAATGAGTGAATCACAGCGTGCTGTATGCGCCCGTATATCGGAGGCGGATGCGCGGGCTCTCGTGCGTTATGCTTACCGTGAATGTAAAGGTACACCAGCAGGGACAGCGGTATTGTGCGACCTTTTGCAGAGAGTAGAGGCCAGTGATACTTCGGTTTCGCAGTGGATATCAGAGATATTAACCGTGTATCGCTGGATGGAAACGCAGAAATTGCGGGCGTGCCTGCGTGATATTATTGAGTACGTATCGTGTGCATGTGAGGGTTCTGCTCTGCAATCCGGTCACAGTATTGCGTGGTACCTTGAGCATTATGGGTTTCAGCGAGCTCAACCAGAGTAGTTGTCTTGTAGCGATCCGTCATTTTCCCTAACCTTTTAGCTCGTCGCATACACAACCCAAAAGTTCTGCCAAGGCCCTGTAAAAAGAAACGTAGTTTGGTGTTTTGGCGGGATAATTCGATAGGCCGTCGTTTAAAGAGTAAAAAAATAATCCTTTCAGCTGGTTATTGTGTGGTCACTAGGCCGGCTAGAGACTCTTGGCGCACTTCTCTCAGGATAAAAAGCAGTTTCATTTTTAAAATCTTAGTGCTTCGTGGCTCTTAGCCAGCGAAAATATTTTTTTTGGGCCTAACGAACATTTTCGTATGGACAACATTCTACCCTTAACCGTACATATATATTGTAGTTGGTTCCTTGAGTGGCTACTACATGTAGTAGTAAGACCGCTCTAAAACTAATCTTACATGAGGAAGCACAGAGGCGGTAAAAAGAAACGCTCAGAGATGAGCGAGCGTTACCCTTTTGTCTTAAGACGGCGTTATAAAGAAGTGGGGCCAGAAAGCCCCTACAGGTGTGGAGAGTAAAGATATGGCGGTAGCAGCAGGCGATGTTCAAGCAGGCAAAACAGCACAGCTAAATGGCATCCTGGCAAAAAACGGGGTAGCGGCCATTACAGCAGCTAATCTTGAGAATTTTACGGTAGTTAAGAGAAATGGCCAGCTTGTTCCCTTTCGTCGCTCGCGAATCTTTAGGGCTATTGAGCTAGCTCTTAGAGCAACGCACTCTATAGCTCCAAGCGCGCCGCTACCCCAGAACCTCTATAGCGTGGCCCAGCAGGTCACAGAGGATGTCGTTGAGTCAGTCGCCGTAGAGGCAGCGAAAGGTGCCTGCGTGACCGTAGAGGGCATCCAGGATACGGTCGAGGTGAAGCTAATGCAGGCCGAGCTGTACGACGTTGCGCGCAACTATATCATTTACCGCGATGAGCATAAGTCTGCCCGCGAGGACTCTCCGAGAAACTTAAAGATCACCCGTCGCGACGGAACCACAGTTGTCCGTTTCAATCCCATGAAGATCGCCTCAGCGATTGAGCGAGCTTTCCGCGCTTCAATAAAGATCGACGGCCCAACGCCGCAGGATGTAATTGACTCAGTAAACTTACTGACAAACAAGGTTGTGGCCCGCGCAGCTCAGATGGTGCGCGAGGGGACCGAGCTGCACATCGAGTTGATTCAAGATGAAGTCGAGCGCCAGATGATGGCCGAGGGATACTACCAAGTTGCAAAGGATTTCATCATTTACCGCGCGCAGCGAGCTGCTCAGCGTCTGACCGAGGTAGAGCAACCGGTAGCTTCTAAGGTCGAAGCACGTGAAGTTGCTGCGCCAGTAGTAGCTGGGCAGACATTCACAGCTACGGCAGCTGATGGTTCAAAGATTCCAGTAACAGAGGGGCACCTTCGGGCTCGAATCCAGCACGCCTGCCGCGATCTTGAGCACCTTGTGTCAAGCGAGGCGATCCTTCAGGAATCAATCAAGAACTTCTACGAGGGTATTAAGATTGAGGAGATCGACCAAGCTAATATTATGGCTGCCCGCTCCAAGATCGAAAAGGATCCGGCGTATTCTCTGGTAGCTGCTAGGTTGCTACTTGATATTATCTACCGCGAGACTATGAAGGTTGATGGGCACAGCAAAGACCTTGAAAAGTCGCACCAGGAATACTTCAAGGCCTGCCTCAAGAAGGGTGTGTCTGTAGAGCGCATGGCGCCGGAGCTTTTAGATTTTGACTTAGATAAGCTCGCCAAAGCCATCAAACTTGAGCGTGACTTGCAGTTTCAGTACCTTGGACTTCAGACTCTATACGATCGTTACCTGATTCACCACGAGGATGTTCGACTAGAGACCCCTCAGATATTCTGGATGCGGGTAGCCATGGGGCTCTCGGTAAACGAGGGCGCTAAGAAGAACGAACGAGCGATCGAGTTTTACGATGTTCTTTCGAGATTCTTGTTCACTTCAAGCACACCAACGCTTTTCAACGCCGGGACGCTCCATCCGCAGTTGAGCTCGTGCTACCTAACAACTGTAATGGACGATCTTCAGCACATCTTTAAGTGTGTTGCAGATGATGCGCAGCTTTCAAAGTGGGCTGGGGGGCTTGGTAACGACTGGACCAATGTGCGAGCCACTGGAGCACGCATCAAGGGAACTAATGGTCGCAGTCAAGGAGTAATTCCATTCCTGAAAGTTGCCAATGACACAGCCGTAGCGGTCAATCAGGGTGGTAAGCGCAAGGGCGCAATGTGCGCATATCTTGAGACGTGGCATCTCGATATCGAAGACTTCCTAGAGCTTAGGAAGAATACAGGCGATGAGCGTCGTCGTACTCATGACATGAATACGGCTAACTGGATTCCGGACCTGTTCATGAAGCGTGTAGCGCAAAACGGGATGTGGACCCTTTTCAGCCCAAGTGATGTTTCTGACCTCCATGACCTTTACGGTAAGAAATTTGATCAGCGTTATGTTGAGTATGAGCAGAAGGCAGAGCGCGGAGAGATCAAACTCTTTAAGAGGATCGAGGCTGTAACTCTCTGGCGTAAGATGCTCAGCATGGTATTCGAGACTGGGCACCCATGGATTACCTTTAAGGATCCATCAAACCTTCGCTCGCCTCAGGACCATGTGGGAGTAGTTCACAGCTCTAACCTCTGCACTGAGATTCTACTGAATACATCGGCAGATGAGACGGCGGTATGTAACCTAGGTTCGATCAATCTGGTTCGCCATATCGGTAAAAACGGGCTCGATCTAGACCTGTTAGGAAAGACTGTGCGCACTGCCGTTCGTATGTTGGATAATGTTATCGACATTAACTTCTATCCAACTGCCGAGGCGCGCAGCTCAAATCTCAAGCACCGACCGATCGGGCTAGGAATTATGGGCTTCCAAGATGCGCTTTATGCCCAGCGTATCAGCTATGCAAGCCCGGAGGCTGTTAAGTTCGCAGATATAAGCATGGAAGCTATCTCGTACTATGCCATCCTGGCCTCAACCGAGCTGGCCGCAGAGAGGGGAGCCTATTCGTCGTACAAGGGCTCTAAGTGGGATCGTGGCCTTCTGCCGATCGATACTGTGGGGATCCTGGTGTCTGAGCGCGGGCAGGACAATGTCGATGTCGATGCCTCTGCCTCGCTCGACTGGAGCGCAGTTCGCGAAGCAGTAAAGAAGCACGGTATGCGTAACAGCAACACCATGGCGATAGCACCAACGGCGACTATCTCTAACATCACAGGCGTGAGCCAGTCCATCGAGCCAAATTACAAGCATTTGTATGCTAAATCGAACCTATCAGGGGAGTTTATCGTGCATAATGAGTTCCTTGTGGATGAGCTCAAGAAGCTCAATATCTGGGATGAGGACATAATTGATGACCTGAAGTATTTCGATGGATCGATACAGGAGATAGAGCGCATACCAGACGAGCTCAAGAAGGTGTACCTAACAGCCTTCGAGATTGAGCCTGAGTGGTTGATTGAGTGTGGTAGTCGTCGACAGAAATGGATTGATATGGGCCAGTCGCTCAACCTTTATATCGCTGAGCCAAGCGGCAAAAAGTTGCACGATATGTACATGAGTGCATGGCGTAAGGGTCTAAAGACCACTTACTACCTGAGGTCACTCGGAGCAACTCAGATCGAGAAGTCGACAACTGACATCAACAAGCGTGGGCTACAGCCCCGCTGGATGAAGAATAAGTCGGCCTCAGCGGAAGTTGTGGTAGAGCGCAAGGCTGTTGCAGAGGTGCAAACGGCAACCGTTGCAGCTGCCACAACAGTCGCAAAGCCTTCGGTCCCCAAAGTATGTGGGCTCGATGGCGACTGTGAGAGCTGTCAGTAAAGATAAGCAGTAGGGGTAGTATAGTTTTAATGTGTAGGTAAGAGAGATAGAGAGGGTAAAGATGTTAAACTTTGAAGACTCAGGAAGCACCGGTAATAGCGGCAGTGAGAATAGTGATGCTGATTCCAGCAGGCGCATAAAGGCGTCGGATAAGCGTCTGATTAACTGCGCAAAGGTGGATGTAAACCAGCTTATGCCGCTAAAGTATAAGTGGGCATGGGAGCACTATCTTAACGGTTGTGCGAACAACTGGCTGCCGTCTGAGGTCCCCATGGGCAAGGATATCGAGCTGTGGAAGTCGGATCGTCTAAGCGTTGATGAGCGCCGAGTTATTCTCCGTAATCTCGGATTTTTTAGCACTGCAGAGAGCCTAGTTGGTAACAACATCACCCTGGCTATCTTTAAGCACGTGACCAACCCTGAGTGTCGTCAATATCTATTGCGGCAGGCGTTTGAAGAGGCAGTGCACACTCACACATTCCATTACATTGTAGAGTCGCTCTCGCTGGACCAGGGCGAGGTCTTCAACATGTACAATGAGGTCAACTCGATCAATGAAAAAGATCAGTTCGAGATGAAGCTCACTGAAGATGTGTTGCGCCCAGACTTCACAACGTCTACTCCAGAGGGAGCTCAAAAGTTCCTAGAGAACCTGATCGGTTTCTACGTAATCATGGAGGGTATCTTCTTTTATAGCGGTTTTGTGATGATTCTATCGTTCCATCGTCAGAACAAGATGACCGGAATTGGAGAGCAGTTCCAGTACATCCTGCGTGATGAGACGATCCACCTGAATTTTGGTATCGATCTGATTAACAGCATCAAGGCTGAGAACCCAGAGCTGTGGACACCTGAGTTCCAGGAGCACATTACTAATAAGATCAAGCAAGCAGTGGAGCTTGAGTACAAGTACGCAGAAGACTGTCTGCCGCGAGGTATCCTTGGTCTGACAGCTCCGATGTTCCGTGATTACGTGCAGTACATCGCTGATCGTCGACTTGAGCGTATTGGACTAAAGACCCAGTATGGCTCAAAGAATCCATTCCCATGGATGAGTGAGACGATTGATCTCGGTAAAGAGAAAAACTTCTTTGAAACCCGAGTAACAGAGTACCAGACAGCTGCTTCGTTAGCTTGGTAGGATTAAACCCTGCGCGAGTGATTTTTGAAAAAAAATCACTCGCAATAGCAGGGCGAGCGCAATCTTGGCACATGAAGATCAAGGTAACAGCCAAGTTGCGCCGTAGAAGACAAAAAAACTCTAGCTGTAGAAAGAGACTATCTAGTTGCTGATAAAAGTGGGACCAGTGATGGCTGAGTAGGTTTTTAACTTAGCAGGAACTTGAAAGCACTTGAGCAAGAGCTCCGGCTGGAGCGATATGCGCGCTTCTTGAGACAGGATTAAGTGCATATTGTTGCTCGATGCAGGTAAGTCATCAGAGAGCATCGAGGAGTACCTCTTTTTGAGCGGCAACACCGTCACTAACTATAGTGAAGTGCAAAAGTCCGTGCCAGTAAAACTGGCAAGGCTTTTGCTGGACATCACTATAGGTTGTTGTTTTGATTCGCATCCGCGAATCGATAGCGTTCTCCAAAACTCGGGATTTCGCTACGGAATTTTGGAGAACGCTATACCTGAAAAAACATCCTGTACTACGAGCGATTTGCTGATTCCAAAGCCGCGATTCTTAAGCTTCTTTGCTAACATCAAGCAGTACCGTCCAGAGCTAGAGTCTCTCATGACATTAAAATTCAACACGCTTAAGCACATAGGAGTTTGTTGTCTTCTACGGCGCAACTTGGCTGTTCCCTTGATCTTAATGGGCCAAGATTGCGCTCGCCTAGCGATTCTCATTCATTTTTTTCAAAAATGAATGAGGCTGGGTTTATAAAGCGGAGGTTCAAATAGCCTAACGCTTATTGAAAACTATGCTAGACTCATGGAGGGGTCGGGAATATCCCGGCCCCTTTTTATTGCAGGCCATGAGAAATCCGGCCGGGTGCTGTTGGAGAAGGAATGTGAGCGGCCACAAAAAGAGGGTAATCACTGCAATAGTGATTTTGCTGGCATCGCTCTGTGGGCAAAGCAATCACGCCGATGGAGCAGAGTGCGCAGAGAGTCGCTGCGTTGGACTAATTCTTCCTCTCAGTGTACACGGAGAGTTTGGAGTGGCTGTTCGAAACGGCATAACACTAGCACAGGAGCATGGTTCGATCGGTTCGCGCTCGATCTCGTTTCTAACCGAGGACTCAGCGTTTGACAGTACCCGAGCCATAGCAAGCCTCACCAAGCTTGTCACGGTTGATGGAGTCAAAGTGGTGTATATTTTAGGTGGGCCTCTCTCAGAAGCCGTTGCTCCGCTCGCAGACCGTTTGAAGGTAGTTACCATCGTCTCTTCAAATGAGCCGGCATTACCCATTCGGTATCGGCACATCATTCGCTTTGCCAACCCTGCGAGAGATTTTGGTAGTGCCCTGCGTAGAGAGCTTGAGGATCGTAAACTGTTTCGAGTTGGTCTCGTCATTACCGAGAATCCATACATGAACTCGCTGCTTGAGGCGCTTAGAGCAGAAGCTGATCAACGATTCTCCTTCACCGAGCTGCATCGAGCAGGGGGTGATACTATGGACTTTCGCTCGATAGTCAGCAGGGTTCGACTCGGTAATTTCGACGTGCTGGGCGTCTTGGTACATCCAGGCCAGATCCGTCTATTGTACAGGCAGCTCGCTGAACAGCGCGTGGTCATTAGTTCGTTTGGTGTTGACGCCTTGGAAAGTGAATCAGAGGTGCGCGAAAGCGGAGAGGCAATCAAGGGCGCATTTTTCGTTAATCACCCTGTATCCGATGATTTTCGGGGCCGGTACGCAAAGCGCTTTGGCAACGATAATCTGATCGCCTTCGCCGCATGGGGGTACGACCTAGCACTCGTTTTGCAGGAAGCTCTGAGAAGCATCTCGCCGTCAGCCACCACTGAGCAGGTTCTCGCTGCGCTGGAGCAGGAGCGCGAGTATCAGGGAGGTAGCGGGACTCTGCGGTTTGTACGTACATCAGAGGGTGATCGCTACTTTAGTTTTCCACTAACTGTAAAAGAGGTGCATTAGCCGCTCTATTAGAACTGGTCTCAAAAGTATCTACTGCCGCGGTTGACGATATGCGGGCTGCGACTTGGTAAAACTTTGCGAAAAAATCCTCAGGGTATCTCAGTGGATACACCCCCGGTTTTTTCGCTCGTTTTCTTCGCCTCGCATCTTGCCAATCTCGCTACGAAGCGACTTTTGAGACCAGTTCTAATCAAGAGCGCGGCTCTCTGCTGGAAACTCCAGATCAATCGCAGCTATGCCTGGAGCTTCCTGTGTATAGAGCTGCCTAAAGGTGTTGCCGATGATTGCCGCACGCATTCGACGCATCAAATTTCTGTAAAATGTCAAGTTGTGGATGCTGATGTGTTGGCAAGCCACAGGTTCCTTTGATTTAACAAGGTGGTGCAGGTATGCACGAGAGAATCGACGGCACGTTCTGCACTCGCATGATCTATCCAGCGGAATATCTAGCGAACGGTAAACGCCACGACGTAAATCAACCTTGCCAAGGGGTGTGAATCCTACTCCTTGTGTCGCTAGCGCAGTTGGCATAATACAATCGAACATGTCTGCCCCTCTACGTACCGCCTCAAGCAGGTCTATTGGAGTGCCGATCCCCATCACATAGCGTGGTTTGGAATCAGGAAGAAGCAGAGCCGCATGCTCAATCGTTGCCTCTCGCTCGGCACGTGGCTCTCCTACAGCCAGTCCACCCAGAGCAAATCCATCAAAGGGGAGGGCTGTTATCTGTTGTGCACTCTCCTCACGAAGAAGCCTGCTGCAGCCACCCTGCACTATTCCAAACAACGCCTGGCGTGAATCCCCACGGGCTTCCAGTGAACGAGAAGCCCAGCGAGTGGTGAGTTCTAGAGCTTGTCTTAGTTCAGCCTCAGAAGATGTAGAAGGGATACAGTGGTCGAGTACCATCATGATATCGCTACCGATCGCTCGTTGCATGGCAATACTACTCTCCGGAGAGAGAAGCATCTTGCGTCCATCTGTATAACTTCGAAATGAGGCGCCCTCCTCAGAGATCCGAATCTGCTTGCTGAGCGAAAACAGTTGGAATCCCCCTGAGTCCGTTAGCAACGAGTGCGGCCAGCGCATGAAAGAGTGTAAGCCGCCAGTATCGGAAAAATGCTGGTGTCCCGGTCTAATCAGTAAATGGTAGGTATTGGTGAGAAGCACCTGATAATCTAGCTCTTCAGCAACTGAGAGGTCGACGTGTCGCAGTGCGCCGAGAGTTGCCACCGGCATAAAGATCGGGGTTTGCACATCACCGTGGAGGGTTCTGATCGTTAGTGCACGTGCGCTGGACCACGTATCACGGGCGTCAAGCGAGCAGGGGAGTCGGGGGGAAATAGTCATGGTATTAAACTTGTACCTGAAATAACCGACAAAGTCTCTGTAGCAACGACCTTTTGGCCAGACAGATCGAGGGCCAGGTTACCCTCGACGGCCGGCCCCAGCGTTTGCTATCCTAGAGGCTCTCCGGTTCCTTGGTCAGAGTGTTCTCCAGGAGGTATAAGTGAGCGACGAGCAGACACAGCAGGCGCGAGTTGCGTCGATTTTACAGTTTATTGAGTCGCTCAAAGGCAACAAAAGCTTTGAGCCGCACAGGGCGCAGATTCGCATCGTTCCCAAAGGGCTATTTATAGCAGAAGCGGCGGTCGATACGGTAGCACAAGAGTTTCAGAGGTGGCTACGTGAGGTCAGTCACGGGGCCGGTGATAAATCAATTGATAAGACCAAACAGTGGCTTTTCGCAGGAACACAACCAGAGCGACTCTATCTGGTAGAGGGCAAGAGTGTCCTCACAGGGGTGCTTGTGCCCGCAGCTATAAGCTCGCCGCAGCGCTTTGCTTTGCCGTATTACTTGGGCTCCCTTCTGCCAGCCGGTGAGTATCTGCATCCAGCCGACCCAGAACTTCAGGGTCTCTCCGGTGTAGCGATCTCGCAGGGTCGTTTGGGGCTCGAAGTGCGCGTGGCTCGCAGGGATGGACAGCTGCTTATCCCCGAAAATATTCTTAAATCATTTCGACAGATAGCAACCGAGTCGCGATTTTTACAGCGACGCTATCCGGGCTGCGAAAAAAGCCTTTTGCTGGCGTGTAAGGCGCTAATAGTTATAGTGCGCCGAGCTCGGAGAGTTCCCAGGAAATATCCGATTATTGCACCTCATGATGTTATGGCCTCAAAGTCTAAACACCTGCGCGCAGCCGGGAAATTTCTGTTTGTTGAAGAGCAAGGAGTGGTCTCTAGAATCATAGAGATGCACGGGAGACACCTCAGTGATTTTTTACGGGCGGAGCTTGTGCGAGCGCCACGCGAGAAGTTGGGTACATTTAAGTTAACCCCTAAGCATCGCGATCTGATGGGTTTCTACGAAATCAGAGGACGTCGCGTATCGGTCCATGCTCGAGCGTTTAGCGAATTCGCAGAGCTTATCAGAAGAGCTCGTGAGCCACGCGAGCGTTTTACTGGTTGGTTCAGCGCGGCGGATTGTTTTGAGAGGTTTGCTTCGCTCTACCAGCTATCTCAGCCAATCGACAAGCGACGGATTGCAGCCTCCCTGGAGCGCTTTGGCATCGAGGGCCATTCCTTTAAAATCTGCGGTGGCTGGATATTTGCCCTCTCTCGAGAGGGTACGCTAATGCGCACGGTAGCACGCCATATTCGACTGCCGGGTCACGCTCGTCGGAAAGTAAACAACGATGGATAATCGTGTGGTTGTTGAAGTACGAAATGTCACCCGCACATTTGTAGCCGGAGCAGTTGCAGTTTCAGCTGTGCAAGGTGTCTCACTTTCGGTACAGCGAGGAGATTTCGTTGCTCTTGTAGGCCCATCAGGTTGTGGTAAGAGTACGCTACTATCGATTCTAGGCATGATAGAGACGCCTTCCTCTGGTGAGCTTATCTTCGAGGGAAAATCGATAGCGGGTCACTCGGAAGCGCAGCTACAAACGCTACGTCGCACAAAAATCGGATTTGTCTTTCAATCATTTAATCTGCTCTCCACGCTGACAGTGGTAGAAAACGTAATGTTACCGTGCATTCTGAACGGTTATAGCGAGGAGCAAGCTTTGGCCCGCGCAGATGACTTATTGACTAGGCTTGGATTGAGGCATCGGCTAACTGCCATGCCCGGTACATTGTCGGGAGGAGAGATGCAGCGGGTGGCAATCGGCCGAGCAGTTGCGCATCAGCCAGCGCTGATATTGGCAGATGAGCCGACCGGCAATCTTGATTCTCACGCTGGAGGCGCTGTGCTCTCTTTGCTAAGTGAGATTCATAGTCAGGGGACTCCTATTGTGATGGCAACTCATAGCGACACAGCTGTTTCATGCTGCTCTCGAGTACTGCGTATGCGAGATGGAGCGATTATTCATGACCGCTGATACTCCGCACGAAAGGAGACCAGATGGGTTGCAACACCAATCGGTAGTTGGCCAAGGCGTTGAGTCTTGCAGCGCTATTTTGTGGCTATGGTTGCGTTTTAGTGTTCGCAGGGTGCTAAGTAATCCGCTGAGAGTCGCAATTGTTCTTCTTTCGGTAGCTCTAGCAACGACCCTCTCTAGCGCAGTGTTTAGGGTGTCGCTGGCAAGTATTAACTCATTCGAGCGAGGTATCTCAGGAGGAGAACGTCCCTATCAACTACTTGTATCGCCATTTGGAGGCCGACTAAGGCAGGGTGTGCTAGCACAATGTCTTCGACCGCTTACTCCGTATACCGATATGCTGGCACTACGGAGAGAAGCTGCAGAGTTAACTGTTAACCAGCGTACGGTTCCGGTGCGGGTATTAGGAGTAGGGGTATTTAATAGCAGCGGAGGGGTGGTCAGTGGCGCTAAGCGCTCCATCGCGCCAGAGCTGGCTGAAACTCTTGGCATATCTCCTGGGCAAAAAGTTATTTTAGCGAGCGGCGAGCATCGTGTGCAAGTTGAGCTCGATAATGAGTCTGATGCAGATAGGTTTTTCGGAAGCGCCGATCTTGTTGTGGCCCTTACCGATCTTGCACCACTGGCGGTCATCGACTCAGTAGCTCTGAGGTTCAACAGCAGTAATCCTAAGGTAGCGCACAAAGATATAATTGAGTGGATCACGTCGTGCTACGGCGGATATTCGGATATCAATGCATCACCAATACGTGTGGAGCATGTTCGCGCGCCAATTGAGAGGGGCGAGAAATTACTCGCCGCGTATCGTTTTAATATAATGATTATGGCGGCAATTGCTCTGCTTGTATGCGTCATTATTATATCTCAGGCAACCCAAATTACTGTGAGGAGCGTACATCGGGAGTTAGCCATAGTCCGCACGCTAGGTATTTCGCAGACGGCCTGCCTATTTATGATAGTTGGAGAGATTGCTCTGGTCAGTGTAATTGGAGCAATCATCGGAGTCACCATTGGAGCCCCGATAGTAGTTTCCATAGCCGGATTTCTCACCAATACAGCTAGTGAGATTTACAACCTGTCGCTTCAATCAACCACGACAACAAGCGCTTTTGTGCGCAGCTTTATCATCGTAATCGCAATGACTACAGTCGGAGCATGTGCCGCACTTCTTGGAGCTCGAGAAGTCATCCGCATGGCGCCATATCGTGGAACACGCAGAGAGCAGAGAGTTTTACGGCCGCTCTGTGCCTCATCAGTTCTAGCGCAAGCAAGTATAGCCAGCCTTATCCTCGGCATTCTAATAGTTCTTTTGATCGCTCGCCCTGCGGCTGCACTAGCATATACTTCTATAGCTGTGATGATCGCTTGGTCAGCAGCCTGTATTCCGCTTCTCTTGTACTTAGCTCCAGCGGCAGTTCATAGCTGGCGTGGTTTTTTATCGGTCCGTTTGGCAGCAAATACGTTGAAAGTATCAGGTCGCAATTTCTTTCTTAGTGGTGCTGCTGTGTCTGTATCAGTGGCGCTGCTAGTGGGGCTCTCTCTAATGGTGAGCAGCTTTCGTGATACCCTTAAACAATGGAGCGCAATCAGATTAGCGGGAGATGTATTTATATCATCGACCCTATCCGGGTCGGGTAATGAAGCACGTATCGCCCCGCATGTGCTGCGCGCAGTTCAGGAGCTTAAGCCTGTCAAGCAGGTGGTTCCTTACTATGAAACAGGCATCCTGGTAGGAACTCACGCTGTCGTTCTTGGAGGTGTTGATCTAGCGATTCAATGTGGCCGACGAGTTTACTCATTTATAGCTGGAGAATGTATGCCGCCGGGGTCATCATGGCGAGGTGATGCACTCGTAAGTGAGAGCGCGGCCCGCAAGCTGGGCCTCTCTTTAAATCAGCAGGTAAGCGTTGCACAAAGGTCGTATCGCGTACGAGGAATAATTCAGGAGTTCGGTACCGAGCAGCCACAAATTGTTATTAACGCCAGCGAATTTGAGGGGCTCTATGAAGATCACTATCCTGAGACGATTACAATTGATCTCAATAATTCGAGCGATATCGATGTAGCTCAAGCAGCAATTAGAGCGATCGTACCGGCGACCCTTACAGTTAGGAATCAGCGAGAGCTGCTCGCCCTCGTGGAGACCCTATTTAATCGTACATTTAGAGTAACCGACGCCGTAAGGTGGATCGTGTTTTCAATGGCTCTTTTAGGAATCCTATCAACAGCAGCTCAACACATCTGGGAGCGAAGGCGAGAGCTACGAGTGAGCGAAGTAATTGGGGTCTCACGCTGGACCCTGGTTGCGGCGTTAACACTAGAGGTCGCAGTGGTAACGTGTCTCTCAGTTTTTGTTGGTATTTTGGGCGGGCTAGCGATCGGGTGGTGTCTTACTGAGTATATAAATCCACTCGTCTTTGGATGGAGTTTAAGCTTTGCCGTATCTAAGGGGCCGCTAGTCGAAGCGTTTTTATTCGTTGGCTGCGTAGCGATTGCTATACCTTTTGTAGCTAAAAAGCTTCTGAAACAGAGCGCTGGTTCGGTAACTCTAGCAGATGAGTGAGACCGGTTTAAACTAAATCACCCGAGTAAGGATATGATTACTACGCCGATTAGCATCACAATTGCTCCCGGTAGCCTATCAGCCAGAATGTTTTCCTGAAACATGCGATAGCCGAGAAGCACAGAGAAGGGAATGCTGAGACGCTTAATGCAGATGACGTAGTGCACAGGAGCGAGTTGCAGCGCGATTAAGTATGTGGCGAGCGACAGGCAGTTAATGCCACCAATGGCGAGAAGGGCTCGTAGATCCCAGATAGAGGGAGGTTTTGCCACGACCCCGTGCTTAATCACGATCGGAATAAAGAAAATAGCCATTATGCAGAGTTGAGTACTTCCCCAAAAAACTGGGTCAAAACGGTTGACTGCTATTCGGTCTATTGAGCCGGTAATGCTCCACAGAAGTGAGAGGGCCAGCATAAGACGTGGGCCGATCTCTGAGTAGAGAGCCCTAAAAGGGGCGAGAATTCTTGAGATTAAGGCTGAAGAGTGTGATCTGATCTCACAAGTATCATCCTCCGCGATTGAGGATCCACGGGCAGTAATGCCAGCGGAGTTCTTGGTTCCGATTCCGAGCATATATGATCCTGCCACCACAAGCAGCGCGCCAAAAGTACCCGCCAGAGATGGAATATCTCCGGTGATAGCAGGGCCAACTACCAGCAGAAAGACAGGTGTAAAAGCTACCATAGGTGTGCATACAGAGAGGTCGGAAGAGTGCAGTGCTTTAACTAGCATGAGGCCACCGCACACATGGCAAGCTGCAACGAATGTAACTAGCGCCCAGAAATCCCACGGAATCGTTTCAGGGATCCGTAGGATCATAAGCGGTGCCACAAACGGAAGAGCGCAGAGAGAGTAAGACCATGTGATTAGCGGCCTAGCAATGGAATCGGCGGCTCTTTTGGAAAGAGCATCGCGAACGGCGTCGCAGAGACCGGCGATCAGCGAGAGGATAAGCCACATAGTGAAAACATCCAGAAATAGGTTTGGTTAAGACATTTTGTTTGTGTGGAGCGTCTCCGCGCGCACTTTAAACCCAGCCTCATTCATTTTTGAAAAAGCTGTATTAATAAAACTAGGCCAAGAAATGGGCCGGGTCGTTAAAGCTTAAAAGAAGGTGGTCTTTTATGGTTATTTTCGACTTGACTATCTAGAACTGGTCTCAAAAGTATCTTCTGCTACGGTTGACGATATGCGGGCTGCGACTTCGTCAAACTCCGCGAAAAAATCCTTGAGGGTATCTCAGTGGATACACCTCCGGGATTTTTCGCTCGTTTTACTCGTCTCGCCTCGCATCTCGCCAACCTCGCTACGAAGCTACTTTTGAGACCAGTTCTACTATAATGGATCAAAAAATCAATCTCCCTGATTGCCGCAAATTCATTCCACTTTAGGTAGCTTTGGCGACGAGTTAGTTCTGCGTACCCGCGAACTAATACTTTTTTATGGAATCGCAGAAAGATTCTCTCAAAGCTCAAAGATGATCAGAAGTCGGTAAGTAAGGTCGAGCGCTGCGCTGTGCCCTCGCAATATACTGTGTGTCTTTTGATTAGGGCTAGCCCGGAAATTTCATGAAGCCTGCTACTACGATCGCCGATAACGGTGCTTTTTCGGTTCAAAAATCGATTTTCGGACCGGAATGTATCGCGATACGATTTAAGCCCCGAAAATCGATTTTTGAATTCGCCCTTCGGGCCCGAAAAATCACCATTCTCGGCGCTCTCGCGACGCAGTTTCATGAAATATGCGGGTTAACTGGAAAATT
>JBKCMS010000210.1:0-12585 GCA_046300175.1 Pseudomonadota bacterium
TCCGGAGTTTTGGAGAAAGCTATTGATTCGCGGATGCGAATCAAAACAACAACCTATAGTGATGTCCAGCAAAAGCCTTGCCAGTTTTATTGGCACGGACTTTTGCACGTCACTATAGGCGCAGTTGCCAACTTTCCAAATTCAGCCCAAGGTGCTTTAGTGTGGTTCTGGGCCGATTTTTCTTGATGGTGTGTGCATGAGCTTCCTATATTCAATCTTTGATTTTATCATTCATATCGATAAGCACCTAACACAGCTTGCTAACAATTATGGTGCTTGGGCGTACGGCATACTTTTTGTCATCGTATTTTGTGAGACGGGTCTGGTAGTCACACCATTTCTTCCAGGGGACTCTTTGCTATTTGCAGCCGGAGCATTAGCAAGTCAGGGAGCTTTCAATGTGCACCTGCTCGCTTTGCTCTTACTCGTTGCCGCGATTGTTGGTGACGCAGTGAATTACTCGATCGGCCGGCGCATGGGGCCGGCTGTGTTTGAGCGTACAAATTCAAAGGTGTTTAAGCCTGAGTATCTCGCTCGTACACAGCGATATTTTGAAAAATATGGCTCAAAAACGATCGTCCTTGCGAGATTTGTGCCGATCGTTCGTACCTTCGCCCCGTTTTTGGCGGGAGTTGGTACGATGTCGTATCCTAAGTTTGCTTTTTACAATGTGACGGGAGCTATCGCCTGGGTTGGGTTTTTCACTTACGGTGGGTACTTATTTGGCGGTACTGAAACTGTCCAAAAAAACTTTAAACTCGTGATTCTAGCGATTATAATATTATCTATACTCCCGGCAGTTTTCGAGGTCTTGCGAGCCCGTAAAGAGGCTCGTTCGACGGCCTCAACGGGAATGTAGAGAACCTGGAGCGACGGTGCACATTGTAAAATTTCGCTCTCCTGTGAGGGCGGCTATCGATTCGTCGTCAATTATCTCCTGGCTGGGAGTGCTCTGCTTTGTCGGAGTGGTGTGCGCTCCTTTTCGCGCTGATGCTCAGGACGCTCGTTATATAGTCCGCTTTAAACAGCAGCGTAACTTGGAAGTAGCGCCAGACGTCCCTGAGCGCCTAACTACTCGACTTGCAAAGGCCCAGGCATCGCTTGATCAGCATGTCAGGGATCTCTCAGGGTTGGCGCTTCAAGAGATAGATAGGATTCCGCTTGATAACGCTGCGGTGCTTCAGCTTAGGCTGGAGGATGCGCAGCGAATCTCAGCGCGTAGCGACGTTGCCGCCATCGAGCTTGATAGTGAGGTGCACGCGTTTTTCGGAACAAACGACTCCCTGTACTCTCAACAATACTCGCTCCACGGGGAGTTTGGCACTAGGGTGTCTGAAGCTTGGGATACAACAACCGGCTCAAGCAGGGCCCTTATAGCGGTCATCGATACGGGGGCCGACCTAAGCCACCCAGACCTGGCTCCAAATCTTTGGAAAAACCCAAACGAGGTGCGTGGTAATAAGCGCGACGATGATGGTAGCGGGTGTGTAGATGATATTTATGGGTGTGACATAATCAACCGCGACGGCGTGCCGCAGGATGATAATGGCCACGGCACCCACGTATCCGGGATCATCGTAGCAGAGGGTAACAATGCTACAGGAGTAGCCGGAGCCGCATGGGGATCTAAGATCATCGTGGTAAAGGCGCTCGATGCCCAGGGAACCGGGTTCACATCCGGCATAGCCAAAGCGATCGATTATGTAACAACCCTAAAAAGGAAGGGCGCACCGGTGGTGGCGATCAATCTCTCGCTAGGTGGGGGCTCCTATTCGCAGGTGGTCTATCGGGCTGTTGAAAGGGCACGTAACCACGATATCTTGGTGATTGCGGCAGCCGGAAACGAAAGTTCAAATAATGATCTGAATCCGCTCTATCCAGCGAGCTTGCCGATCGATTCGGTGGTTGCAGTTGCGGCAACCGATGCAGGAGGCAGCCGAGCCGGCTTCTCTAATTATGGAGCCGGAACCGTGCACATCGCTGCGCCAGGTGCCCAGATATGGAGCACTGCGTTGCAAAAAACAGGCTACCAGTACCGGACCTCTAGTGGCACCTCAATGGCTAGCCCACTGGTTGCCGGGGTTGCGTCGCTCTTAGCCGCGGCTAATCCGGCACTATCCATGTTGCAGGTTCGTTCGGTACTTTTATCAGCCGTCCGACCAATTGAGAGTTTACAAGGGTACGTGATAACTGGCGCTATGGTCGACGCGAAGGCGGCGGTTGCAGCCGCCAAAACAACGGCGGCGCTGCCACGGGTTACTGGCTATGTGACTAATCGGCGTCGGTCGGTGGTCGATGCTACTGTTACTATCGAATCTCTCAGTGGGCCAAGTCTGTTAAAGACTACCACGACTAGTGGTGATGGATCGTACTCAGTCAGTCAGCTACCGCTGGGGCAATATCTGCTGCGAGTTAGTAAGGGCAGTACAAGATTTCCAGCGTATCGACTGCGCATCTCATCACCGCGCACAGTGCGGCGAAACGTGGCGGCATCAAACCGTTGATACGCGCAGACCGAGTGAGTGTTCTATTTTGCGGCGGAATTTTCCGAAGCTTACCGGCTTAACGAGATAGTCGGTGGCACCCAGCTTCATTGCTGCTTCTACACTTGCAACATCTCCAAGAGCGCTTACGAAGATTACGGGAGGGGTCTCGCCTGAGCAGCGCTTCTTGAGCTCCTCGAGGAACTCAACACCGTTCATCCCCTCCATCAGAAAATCACAGAGAATCAATTGGACGGGACTCTTCTCTAGCATCTCTAGCGCTTGAGCTCCATCATTAGCCTCCAGGGTGTGTTTGAACCCAAGGTCTCTAAGCATATCTCCGAGGACTGCTCGGGCTGACCGCATATCGTCTATAACGAGAACAGACAGATCGCTCATCGCGTTTCTATGCTCATTCATGGTTGCATCATCCTCTAAAAGTGCGAGGGGCGTCCCCCGCATGCGCTATCATCCCTGACCACCGACGTCGGCTAAAGAATTAAACCTAAAAAGAGCAGTTGCGGGTTTCAGAATGGCGCATTTGGCTAAAATCACTGCGGCCTTTGAATTTTCGGTGCTCACCCTGACGGTGCCAGGGTTCCGCACCGAAAATATCAAAATCCTTTGTGCTTTTAACCAGCTGCTCCATTCGGCCCCACCTTAACTGCTCTTTTTAGGTTAAAGGGCGCCGACCCAAGCAGGGGCCAACCACAGCCATAGCTTGGTGGATTTCTTACGTTGTAGCCCCTTTTGGGCCCAGGTACCTAAGAGATCCAGGGTTCGTCGTGGTTATCCTCCCGACAAAGAATTGGTCGACAGCTGCTAGAGGACACTTGAGGAGAAAATTATCGCAGCCGCACCAAAGCGGGTAGGCTGATGACCGGTGAAGAGGGCCAGATTGCGGATATGTGTCTGTTTTAACTGGGAATATACAAAAATGGTCGGGCTGAGAGGATTTGAACCTCCGACCTCTCCCACCCCAAGGGAATGCGCTACCGGTCTGCGCCACAGCCCGAACCCCCCTACGTTATCGGAAGTTGAACAGGAGATCAATTTCGACCAGAGGCCAAAGCTCCGGTCTATAGAGTTGCGCAAAAATACTTGTCAGTAAAACTGGCAAAACATTTGCCGTGCGTGAGTATAGGTTGTTGGTTTGATTCACGTCCACGAATCGATAGCGTCCTCGTAAAGCCGGTATATCTCTGTGGACCTTTTGGAAAGCGGAAAAATTAGCGAGCTAAAAGGGGCCAAAAATCTGCAGTAGCAGCTGAGTTGTTACGGTAACATAGCGCTGCCTGGCGCCTTTTTGTTCCGTTCGCGATCTACAACAGCATAAGGGCAGATAGAGGCGAACAGCGGCGCCCTACGAGTGCAGGACTGTTTTTGACACCTAGGGAGGTTTGAATTATCCTCTGCACCGCGTTTTAGGAAATTCACGTGCGTTTTCTGCGTATCTGTTACGCAGCGCGGCAGCATGATTTGTGGGCCTATAGCTCAGTTGGTAGAGCGCTACACTGGCAGTGTAGAGGTCAGCGGTTCGACCCCGCTTAGGTCCATTCGACTCGCCCCTGAGGGGCTTTCCAGACTGTAGCCGGGCTACTTTTTCCATACAGGAGCCGGGCTACTTTTTTCTTTTTTTCAGACTTTTCAGAGAGCAGCCGTGCTACTCAGCAATTTCGCCTGCTCACACAACTTTACCAGGATGTAGCCCCCCTACATCCGGCAAAACGCCTCTGACCAGGTAGCGGGAGAACAGCGATGCCCTGCGTCATTTGCCAGCTCGTCACGAAGCTGGATTCAGATCAATCGGAAATACAGCTGCCCGCAGTCGGGAACCTCTCATCGACACGACGATTTCTCCCTTTGAGCACCCACTGGTGAGCAGCGGTGCCACATCAACCACAATTGCACTACTGGACGCAGTCGAGCTGGGCAGGATATTCACATCACACTCGGACCGCACATCGGCCTCTACATTTGCTGCCGCTGCCTCCTTAGTCCGGATAACGAGTGTTACCAAACAGCTTGGTCCAGTCACTTGATCAACGTCAGCCTGTTGGTAGAGATGGTTTCCCTCTACTATCAGCAGTGGACAGAGATTTGTTGGATCAACCTGTACTTCAAAGGTCTCCCCAAACGAGAGCGCACCGGACCGCTCTTGTCGCAACTTAGTTGAAACGATGCTTGTGCCGCGTAGCTGTCGCTCAAGCGGAGCGGACTTAGTTCCTTGCACATCAACTACTAGTGATTCTTCCCTTTCGGGTAACTCCATTGAAAAATCACCGTTACTATCTGTTTGTGATTCAAGCAGCACCTCCTCATCGCTACCTGAGATAACGCTCATCGAAGTATCAGCGAGAGGCGCCTGATTTGAACTCTCCGTGACTCCAAGAAGTTTAAATGATTCTCCCGGCGATGTGCCTGTGGTTCCACCTCCGCAGCCTCCCGATACGAGCAGAAAGCCCACCAGCGCAGCGATGCGACCTTGCAAGTGATTGGTTGGTCCTCCTACTCCGGCTTGCATGGTTTCCTCCCCCTCTTTCTGGGCTTTATCTCTTTCGCTTCCTGTATCTCATGCCCCTCTGAGAAAACGCCTACAACAACCTTTGCTCTCGGAATATCTCCGGAGCTCGCAGCAGGAGAAGCTTCAGGCGTGATATCGCGATCCAGCGCACTTAAATACTCCCTCATCTCTTTCTGAAATGCGAGTCCTCTCTTCAGGATATGCTTGCGAATCTCCGAGAGCCGCACCGGCTCTATGTTGTCGTACACGGTGCGCAGATGGAGATTCGGCGCTTCTTTATCGCTGGTCAGGTTTCCCTCAACGCTGGCTACCAGGTCCTCAATGTCTTCGCTTAGCACTCCTAGACCGTGCTCAACATCTCCCTGCGGGATATACTCAAGGACCTTTAACCTTACTTTGTTACCCTCGTACTCTATGGCTCCGATACGCTCTAGTTCAAAGAGGATCGGGTAGTGAGTGACTTCTTTGCTTATTGAAGCCACCAGTTCAGCAAATTCGCTCGATGTTCCCTCAAAGCTAAGCGGACGGGGCGAGCCGTCTTTTGAGCATAGCGACTTGCGCTGCGACCATAGGCCAACGACACGATTGAGTACATCGTGCTTTCCTTTCGGGCGCCGCTCTCCGGACAAGACACGAGCTACCTCAACACGGTGGATCCCAGTGGTTACGCTTATCTTACTGACACTGACCTCACCGCCGGTCTCTTCAATACTCGCCCGCGCCTCCTCTACCAACGAACGGCGAACTAATTCCTCTAGCTCCTGAATCCGCACACCTCTCCGCACGCAGAAACGCACCAATGGGCGTAGTACGCTGGTGATGATCATGTGCGGGTGGAGTGTCTTTGGCATAAGCAGGTAAATGTAAAGATAGCAAAAACAATAAGCTGTGTCAATTTTACATTAATTATTGACACAGACTGCTGTTTGCTGAATAATTACTGTTAACTTCTTACATTAAATACAATCTAAGGGAGAAAATAAGTTATGAAAACCGGCACTCTGTCAAACAAGCTCGAGAAAAGAGGGGCGGCACAGCTGTCCTATAAAATGGCCCTTACCCTGGTGAGTGCTATCTCCCTAATCTCTTCGACTCTGGGATTAACCGGATGCGGCGACAGCAATAACGACGAGGCCCGTGTTCGGGTCTTCCACGCCTCGCCCGACGCACCTAATGTCGATGTTCTGATCGATGGTGGCATGGTTCTGGAAAACGTTCCCTATAAGGTGGCATCTGACTTCCTCGGCATCGATGCAGGGGACCGACGTGTGCAGGTCAATGTAACTGGCACTGATACTTCAGCGATCGACACACACGCTGTCTTCGTTAAAGACACAGACTACATGATCGTTGCAGCCGATAAAGTTGCCCGAATAACTGCGCTAGTATTCACTGCAGATAGAACAACCCCGGCGAGTGGCTCGGCTCGGGTGCGTGTGTTACACGCTGCTGCAAGTGCACCAGCTGTTGACGTTTATGTCACCGCACCAGATGCTGGGCTCGCAAATGCGCAGCCTACTCTGTCGAATGTTCCCTTCAAAGCGATCTCAGACTACCTCACGGTACCCGCAGGCACCTACGATGTATTCGTAACGGTTGCTGGAACAAAGAATATCGCCATACAGGCAAAAGGTCTCGCCATCGCCGATCGGCTAGTCGCCACGGTAGCCGCACTTGATGCTACCGGCGGAGGTGCACCATTCTCACTAGAGGTTCTTGACGAACGCTAAGGGCAGGAAGAGCTGAATACAGCGGGGCTGCTTGCAGTCTCGCTGTATTCGGTGCCTGCATTCTGGTTAAATATGCTCAGCCGATTCATCAGCATATAGATAATTAACCTAGCCCGGATGTTTCATGAAACTGCGTAGCGAGAGCGTTGAGAATGCCGAATTTTCAGGCCAGAATGGCGAATTCAAAAATTGATTTTTAGGGCCGAATCGTATCGAGATACCTTCGGGTCTAAAAATCAATTTTTGAACTGAAAAGGCGGTATTATCGACGCTCGCAGTAGCAGGCTTCGTGAAATGTCCGGGCTAGAGACAAAGCAAAGTTGTTTCTCTTTGGCGCTCGTGGCAAGGGCAAGACGGGCCCAGTTAAAGAGGCATTTTTTTAGTTGCTGTAAGTGGCGCGGAAGGCTTTATCGATACCTTCGGAAACAAGAGGGACACCAGTGACCATCGGTGGCCAGGCTATGGCGCTACTTACTGTACTCAGCACCGAAGCGCATACTAAAACCACAGTGATGATTTTTAACATCCAGGATTCTGCTAATGGACGGCATCGCTCAATTCCACAGGCGGTAAGAAATACCAGCGTCGGAATGAATTCAGCGGTGAATCGCTCAGTAACGTTGAAAAAAGAAAGTATTGGTATCCAGGTTGCTAAAAAAGCAACGGCAGCAGCAGCTAAATACCACTCCTTTCGGCGTATGATTGAGATAAGACCAATTACTGCCAGGACCACAATCCATGAGCAGGTAATGGTTAGCGGGGCCACGGGCTCTTTCCAGTGGAAGAACATGCTTGGGTCTGAGAAAACAACCCGCTGCATCCTAACGAAGGGAAAATCAGCGAAGAAAAACTGTAGCCCGGGCTTGAAGTAGATGCCAAATAGCTCTGGAATGCGGGCAGTATTGAACCAACCTCCCATGCTGTTTGGGTCGAGATAGTAAACCGAGGAGCCGAATTTAGCTGGAGAAAATGGAGACCCAAAGCGGACGAAGTTGTACCAGCCTTGAAACACTACTCCGATAAGAGCAGGTAGCAATGCAGACGGGGTCTTCACCCAGCTAAATCGGCTGGTGAATACAATCGCTAGTACTCCGATCCCAAGCGCCAGGAAAGCTGGTCCGCCAAAAGTCATGCGCGATAGAAATGCGATTGTAGCGCTAAGAGCACAAACGGAGAGCCACAGATGAGGGGAGGCTGCTTTGCGCAAGATCATCAGAAGCGATGCGGTTGCTCCCATTGCTCCAGCTAGTCCCCACATGATCGCCTCGTGATAAATGGATGTGCTGATTGCTAAGAACATCAGCGGGGTCCCCGCGCCAAAACCGATCAGCAACGCAGCGCCCAAGAATGGGAAGCGCCTCGCATGGGTTGCACAGATAGAGGTAAACGCCACTATGCTGATTAGGCATGCAACAAAACAGCTTAAAGGTGACAGCTTATCGACCCAAGGGCTCTGCGCCATAACAAACGGCACTCGAAATATCCCCGGAAATGGTCCAAAATACATAAAGGTTTGGCCATTGACGCTGAACGCCTCCACTTGAATCTTGCTGGGTGCAACTTCGGCACTACCTTGGAGCAGGCTTGTGGCGAGTGAATCGTAAGCATCACCGCGCCAACCAAAACCTATCAGGCTGCCGGTAGTTTGAGAAAGTAACCACCAGTAGAGCCAAACAATTACTATGAATGCAAGAGTCACGGGAACGTATGGCAAAATTTTCGCAGTGATGTTAATCAGGCGTTGCTTCATTAGGTTCTCTCCGGTTCAAGCGATAACTGCCGGGTCTGGGGCCTATACTCTTCACCCGTGCGGCGGAACAAAGGCATAGCCAAAAGTTGGAATTCCCTCGTTATTCACCGGTCCATGCGACCAAGATGAAGATGGTATGATCCCAACAAGTTGATCGGCGACTGATGCAGACGGAGCTATTAGAACAGACCATGGAATAACAACAACGCTCCATGTTCTTCTGTGAGTCTGTAACAACTCCTTAACTTGATCAACGTTGTTTATAAGGTTGATATTAGGAAGGTCTGAAGTTAGTCCTTTAATTGAAGATGCTGGCTCATCCCAAACGATCACGGGGTGGCTGTCTCTTGCTAATGATCGAGCTAGAGACATAAGCGAAGCGCGCTTGCCGCCATAGTCAAAGGTCCAGGTTTCACTCGGAAGCCTATTATAGACCGTTGCCAGATAGTACATGTTGAGTAATAGAGACCCGGCACAGAGAAGAACACAAACTTTGGCCACATATTCGGGCCTCACAAGCCGAGAGGCGATGACTACCGCTCCGGAGGCAGCGATCCAAGCAGCAAAAAACGATACACCGAGAAGGCGTCGAGCAAGGCCGTGGGGGTCAAGGCTATCAAGCGGAAAAGCTACCACCATCGGCGCTATGAAGCACACAAGCCCATAAAGCTGAAAGCGACATTGGCGATTTTTGAGGCAGCCCACAACAGCAGCGAATACTCCGACCGAAAAAAGCGCTGAAAAGAGCGGATCAAGAAGAGCCTTGTCGGTACGAAACATATGCCTCGGGGCATCATAGTTAGCGCTCTGAAGCTGTCTGATGGCATCTAGCCACATTTCAAAGAAGGCTTGCGTTTTAGTCATCTTAAACTGCGCGAGCAGCACATCCTTGGTGCTTTTAGCAGTATTGAAGCGCGGAGATTCTAGAAGGCCAGAATTATCGATAAGAAATGGCAGGTAGCATGCAACTGCGCTTGCACAGATTAAACAACCTATAAAAAATACCTTGCCACGTCGCTCGCGACTTGTAGTGAGGAGATAATCAAGACCGATGATACCGAGCAGAGGAAGAAGAAAAACCCCACACTTTTGTATCAGAAAGGCAAACGACATAAAAACGCCAGCAGTTATGGCAGCACCTACACTCTGCCTTTCAAAGGAGATCAGCGCAGCAAGCACTGCAATGCTGATGAAAGCCAGGTCGTAGGGGTAGAGGTATCCAAAGCGTGAATTAAGCCAGTGCCAGCCGAGAAAGACTAATAATACAGCTGCAGACAGAGCTACTCCACGGGGGGCAAAGATCCGCACCACAAGAAACCAAACGCCGACTGATAGGCCACCCATACCGGCTACGAGTAGCTTAATGAACGCGAAGCGATCAATCACGGGCTCAAAGAGTGACGACAAGATAAAGACCAGTCGATGTAACGCATTCGGGTATCCGGTGGTAGTAACTCCCCATGGCGAGAAGCTTGGATTGCGAACGAGCCCCCACATCTCATCAAAGTGAATACCTTCATCGACAGCCATGCTTGTGTGGCCAAGCATCCTGACGAACCAGGACACGATAAATAATCCTAGAGCGATCAGCCAATCAGTTTTAGTGAAGGAACGACTTTCAGTGCGATCCCTCCGCCGCCGGTCGAAAGCGAATCCTCCGATAATCAGCAGCACCATCGATAGAAACCAATATGGAACCAGGTCGCGTGACCACAGAGAACCCCAGAGCCAGAGACGACGGGCGATCCAAACCTGAAGCGCTAAAGAGCTACCTAGGAACACCAGAGACACAAAGCCTGGGTACACAGCTAATGATGCAATACTAAAAGACCGAGGAAAGAGCGCCAGCGCCGCCGCTGAAGCTAAGATCAGGGTATATGCGTAGGAGTACTCCCGGCTACCATGCTCAAGGAGTAAGACCCCCTTGCCTAGGCAGAAGAGAGCCGCAACCAGCACCAGCGAGGCGCAGAGCGGCTTTAAGAGATTTTTAGATGACCCCGACATACTTTTGAGAATCCCTTGTGGTCCGGCGCTGTGTCAATGGAGATTCCCGATGATGAATCGGTGTTCCAGTAGCTTTGGTCGGCGATACTAACCAGCTCAGCAGAGTGGTAATATCCTCGGCGCCACGCCTTCCTGAGCTTCGAAATACGCCGGAGCATTTTTAGTCCATCACGACTAACACGCACAGTTGAAGGTGCTTGGCGGCGTAAGCGCACAGGCACGCGTTTTATCTCTAAGTTATATTTCAGAGCGATGTAGAGAAGCTCTACATCACCAGAGAACCCCTGGTCCCGAACCAATGGAAAGAGGGCATCTGCCACGTCACCACGAAATCCTTTTATTCCACACTGAGTATCAAAGAGCCCTCCAGCAACTAGGACTCGAACAAACTGGGTAAATAACCTAGTTACTACTGAGCGCACAAAAGGCAACTGCTGACTATATTCAGAGCCAGCTAGTGTGCGGTCGCCGATGGCTAGGTGAAATTCACGAGACAGTATCAGCTCGGATATATATTCAATAGCGCCCAGCTCGTACGGTATGTCACCGTCAGTAAATATTCGGCAGCGCCCAGTAGCTGCCCGCATCCCTGCTTTAATTGCTCCGAACTTACCTAGGTTGCACGGCAACCTGATAACGGTGGTTGAAGGCAGCCCGAGTGCTTGGACGCAATCGGCGCCACGGTCCTGGCTGCCATCATCGACAAATATTAATTCAAATGTGCGCGGTGCTAGGCTTGTCAGGAAGGCATGGACCATAGAAGCGCTTTTTGCGGCGTAGGGCTCTGCGTTATACAGCGGAATAATAAGCGAAAGATCCATAAATTCAATAGGTTATAAATATCCAGTCCTTGACCTGTTCGGTGCGAAAGCCTCCTTGGAATTGGATGCACAGAGCGGGTTGAAGGAAGCATAAACCGAAAAAGAGCCCTTGCGGGTCTTAAAAATGGCGCATCTGTCTAAAATCACTGCGGCAAGCAACCGAGAGCAACAGGCAGGAGCTAACAGGAGCTAAACCTAGCGGCGCTGCTTTAGAAAGCTCTCGGCGCACCCGGTATCCGGCTGGCTACATTCATAGAAGCGGTAAAAGCCCAAACTCTTGCAGAGGCCAAATACCTGGCAACGTAATGACTTAAAGAAGACCCCAAGCACCTGCTCAATATCGTCGGCGGTGTTCACATGCTCGTAACGCATCAGCACCTCATAACTGAGTCCGTGTGTCTTTCGGAACTCATGGCCGGTTACCTTGATGCCCAGCCTCCATAACGGAGTTCCTTCGTTTGGAATAGCAACGCGCAACGTTCCGTGAGGCTTCAAAAGCAGAGCAGAGTGAGCAACTACGACGGGCAGGTCTGGTATGTGCTCAAAAACGGCGATGTTTGTGATCCGATCGTAGGGACCAGTGCTAGTAACTTCGCTGATGTCGTTGAATGTGTACCTAATCCGCTCGCGACCAGGCGCATTCTCGTATAGAGCGTGAAACGGCTCTACGATGTCGTATGGTCCCACTACAGCTTCATAGGGGAGTTGATTAAGGGTGCCGGCACCGATCTCTAGCGTCGAGATCTCACGACCAGGAGTGATGTCTGAAGCTACCTTACGATGCATCCAACCCTCGAGGCGCTGAGATAGAGAGGTAGTCTTGTATTGACCATTACGGTTGGAGAATAGGTGCTGCTCATAAATCGCAGCGTACTCCGGAGCGAGCTCTGGGCGGTGCTTAGGATACCTAGAGAGAATTAGTGAGTTAGCGTCGGTCATAAAAGCGGGCGTGCAAGCACGTGGCATAAAACCTAAAAAAGTCGTTGGCTCTGCCAATACTTATAGACCGAGCAACTCCTCCGATAGTAAAGCCTAAGCACCAGGTTGGAAAGGGTGTTTAAAGGGTGCCGCTCGGCCCCCCTTTTTTAGCCGCCTGGCCGGTTTGCCCTCCATTAACGATTCAACCGACCTAAAGCGACAAATTCCTACACATTGAAACAACTGTCGATTGGTTTGTGACTATAGTGACGTGCAAAAGTCCGTGCCAGTAAAACTGGCAAGGCTTTTGCTGGACATCACTATAGGTTGTTGTTTTGATTCGCATCCGCGAATC
>JBKCMS010000211.1:0-3184 GCA_046300175.1 Pseudomonadota bacterium
ACGGCCCCCGCCAGGGTCCTTCGGTATCCGCTTGCGAATAAATTCCCATTGTTCTTTCGTGAGCTTCATTCCCCCACGATCGCCTATTCCCTAACTTCTAGATACCCCTCATCTTTTATGGGGCTTTTGAGATGGCCTCTACTACTACTACTACTTCTACCTCCTCCAGCAAACAGAAACTTGTCGATCTCTCGGCTGTGTTTAATCGCTGCAAGCTAGTGCTTCTCTCTCCAAAGGAATGCTGGCAAACGATCTCTCAAGAGGCTCACACACCTCAAGCGCTTCTTAGGTCCACGTTGATACCTCTGCTACTAGCTGGGATACTCTGCGCTACGATCGGCATGCAGTTATTTGGAATGAATATGGGACCACTTGGAACGTGGCGCCCGGCATTTTTTCAATACCTTGTTGCGCAGATAGCTAGCGGAGTTTTAGGAATTGCCATGCTGTTTATCGGGGCTTGGCTAATGCAAAAACTAGCTCAGTTTTTTCAAGGCTCTGTATCTTTTGATCGAGCATTTAGCCTCTTGGGCCACGCTTCACTTCCGATGCTAGTAGCTGGGCTGCTGACGATCTATCCATTATTGGGAGCACTGGGGATCGTGTGCACGGTTATCGGCCTCTACGCTCTCTACCACGGCTCGATTGCTATGACCTCTGTAGCGAGAAATAAAGCACTAGGATTTCTAGCGGCATTTCTGGTCTCGATGCTGCTAACTTCGATAGTAGTCTACGGCTTAGCTTCGCTGGTTATTACGTTTCCGCAACCACCCTTACCAGCGCTTGGGTAGCGCTATACCCTAACTCTACCACCTTATAATGATATCTAGCGATGGACCGCAGGGGCTTTTTAAAAGCAATCACAGCTGTTGCAACACACGGCACCTCCGCACCGAACATTGGCTTGCCTTCAGTAACGCGTGATTTATCCGGTACTGCCCTCTCCAAATCTTTTTTAGCGGGGGCCTTAAATCTACTTGATAAAGGGTGGAGCTTTAGACGCACTGCCGTACCACTGCCTGAATTTATCATGGGTAGAAAAATTATTTGGGGTACAACATTGCACCCAGAAGACAACCGTTTGGTAATTACTACAGATTCTCTCTCTGCAGATGAACTCAGAGTCTTTAGTCAAGGCTTCGACTCCCGCGCTGACGCTGCGATACGCGCGCTACAGGAAGTTTTTACAGCAAGGGATGCGCTTCTTGGAAACCCCCAAATAAAGCAGGCTTTAGAGGCTGTGCGCGGAAAATGTGGAGAGATAAACAGAGCAGCTAAGGAGCAGTTAATTAAAGACTCTGAGAAGCTCCTTGCGCAGTGGAAGGGGGCATCGAACACGGCAATACCCGGTCATTTTTTTCCACTTGATTTGATCAGATCACTTCCCTGCCCGGACTCATGCCTAGCGCTTACCTCCCCGGAATGGCAAGGCGCTCTGGCTTGGTTTGAGTTATGCTTTAAAGCGTTGGATGACTCTCGCGAGGGGAAAAGCGATAGATTAAATCGTTGGAACGAGGTCTTGTATAAGCTTGACGAGTGTTTAGACCTTGGGATTGAATCAGCCCAAGCTTGCCTGATTAGCGAGCTGGGAGTTAGCTCTGAAGATGCCTTGCGCTTAAACAATATTTTCGGTGCTAAGCGAACTACCCTATTTGAATGTATGTTCTCAGATTTAATGATAGCTGCACCCGTTAGTATCGAAGAGCAGCTGGGATTTCCTGACCCTGTGCTGCGAGGGGCACTATTTGATCTAGATCCAGCGTGTTACCAAGAGACAATTCGCCAAAAATGGTCTGAATCAAAAGCGGTATTAAACAATTATGTCTACACATTGGAGGAATTGATAACTCTTGATCAACAAATGCGACCACCTGCAACCGACTGTGAAGGGGAATCTTCTGCTGAAGATACGCAGTTACTAAACCAGAGCTCTGATGGGATTGATTTCGATTCTACTTATGATAGTCATGCTCCGACGGATTTTGAGGAGCTGGAAAGCGGCCAAGGATACATCTTACTCTCGCTGCACCGAGATCTTGATCCTGCTGCAATGAATCAGCGCGAAATGCTTCTAATGCCGCTAAACCAAGTTAAACAGCGCTGGGGCATTGAAGGCGATCTGAACAGTATCATACCTCACTCAGATACTGGGCCATTTAGCCTTAGTAGCGCTTTAGAGCTACAGCGTCCTGATCGTATCGATACTCTTTGCGCCTGCATTGCCCGAATTGCAGGGCACGAGTCTTTTGCCGAAGTTTTGATTTATAAAACAGATGAAGAACCGATTAACGTTGCTGTAGGCAGCGACGAGTGTCTGTTTGTGCATCTCGAACAGGGAACTTCACTAAGAGTGGCTCCTAACTTAGTTGACAGCTGTACGATCGAGCTTTCATATATCTGCTTTACACGTCAGCAATAATCGACCCTTAAATACAGCCTCTGGTGCGGGGTCCCTTTTCAGAGTGCCCGCTCTGCAACAGTCTTGATTAAATCATGTTCTTAAAAGAGGGGCTGGCCGACACAGCCCATCTCGGCACAGTCCAAAAGGAGGCCAAAGTAACCCCGCACCAGTCCAGCTCCAGTCCAGCTGCCACACCACTGCCTGAATTTATCATAGGTAGAAAAATTATTTGGGGTACAACATTGCACCCAGAAGACAATCGTTGGGTAATTACTACAGACTCTCTCTCTGCAGATGAACTCAGAGTCTTTAGTCAAGGCTTCGACTCCCGCGCTGACGCTGCGATACGCCTTGCAACGTCCCGATAGAGTCAAGGATAAGGAACGACTCTCCTTGAAATTAAATGCTAAGAGTTTGCACTTCCAGAAATTCGCTAGAAAGGCCTTTTTTAGGCACTTTGGAGCTTAACTTAATGGCCGTGACCCCGCACCAGTCCAGCACACTAGTCCAGCACTAAATATTAAGTTTAGAATGCGCCAATAAAAACCGACTGATATTCGGGTATATTGCCTACATGAAACTGTTCTAGCCCGAAAGGCTTACTAAGGCCGAGGATCGACCAGTACAGGCTCTCCGACAGATAAAAATCCGAAATATCATCGAACAGCGCCAGAAGAGCTATGGGGCGCTCTGCGCCTGCTAGTTTGTTTAGAGAGCCCAACCGCTCCTCGATGAGCTCTTTATTCTTTTCATATGCGTCTCCCACCGCAGCCTTGATTCCGC
>JBKCMS010000212.1:0-15296 GCA_046300175.1 Pseudomonadota bacterium
CATCCCAAGAGCCGACGCTCGAGCATAGAAATCCCTTGGCGCCAGTTCCCGCGGATCGAGTGACTGAGAATGCTGATGCGGCTCCTGGCAGCAGCTTGAAGGCTGCGGCATAGAATCTGTATGTGTGACTAAGAGTGACATCGCCACCAACTATAGCACTGCACCGTCGCTCAGGTCACCTATAGCATGAACCTAAAAGAGGCAATTTAGGTTCCGAAAGTACCGCATCTGGCTAAAAGCGCTAAGGATTTATAGTCTATAGTGAAGTGCAAAAGTCCGTGCCAGTAAAACTGGCAAGGCTTTTGCTGGACATCACTATAGGTTGTTGTTGTTTTGATTCGCATCCGCGAATCGATAGCGTTCTCCAAAACTCGGGATTTCGCTACGGATTTTTGGAGAACGCTATAGTGACGTGCAAAAGTCCGTGCCAGTAAAACTGGCAAGGCTTTTGCTGGACATCACTATAGGTTGTTGTTTTGATTCGCATCCGCGAATCGATAGCGGCCGATTTATGGGCCTTGACTACACCGTCATAAACCGACCACAGTCAGGCATTACTGTCACACGCCTGAGGACCCCGTGTTTGCTCTATGATACTCCGCTCTCTACCCCTCTCCGCCCTGCTTTGGCTCACTGGATGCTTCTCTACGCACCTAGTCAACGATGAGCCCATCAACGAACTGGTGCAGCTGGTGGAATCTGCCCAGCATCAACTTTCGCTGACAGTCACCAATCCGCTGGCTGAATCCAGTCACGGCCACCAGTTCATGTTAGGCCTTCTGCCGGTTACCAGAGTGTTCCCAGATGCCGCGCGAGATATCGTGGTTGCGAAGCTACAGCTTCACGCAGGCCAGGCAGGGCTGGGCCTCCCTGAAAATGCGCGTGCACCTATAGATCGACCTCACCTTGAGGTCGCTATTCGCGCAATCAGTACAGATGGCTACGATCTAATTGTGGTGCGGCGTCCCTCAGCCAGTATAAAGCTCTACGGCACTGCGTACCTGCCGGACCAAACAACTCGGGTCTGCGAGGCGAGCGGTGAGCACTCCGAAATAAAACGCTTCGCATTTGCAGCCGATCTAACTCAAGTGCTGAGCGTAGCTGCTGATATGGCCGCAAAGCGCCTCTTGGAGTGCCTCGGTGTGATTGACAGTCAGAGCATCGCGGAATGAAGATACTACTCGCTGCTGCTATCTCTGAGGGCCTTCTACTCGTTTTTGCGTTGGCGGCGATATACTTGGCGAACCTCAACTGCCCTTGGAACCTGACCTCTGCTAATGTCGCTATCGGCCTAATTCTCGCCCTCCCTCCGCTCGTTGCCAATCACCTCTTGTGGCGCTACAGCGACCGCTATCCACACTCCATTTATGGAAGGTTCTCGCGTGAGGTCGTCACGCCCCTCTGTCGCAACATGAGCCTACCTGTCGCCGTGTCGGTTGCAATCCTCTCGGGTACGTGTGAAGAGCTATTTTTTCGTGGCGCTGTAAACTTAATGCTGGCAGCCTATCTTGGCACCGCTGTCGCTTGCTTAATTTCAAGTGCACTATTTGCTGCCATGCACTTTATCGGAAATTTCAGACGTTATGGAGGAATGCTACCTCTATATATTGCTATGGGCGTCTATCTCTGGTTCGCACATCACCTCACGGATTCACTTGCATCTGTAGCTATTCTCCACGGCGTATACAACTTCGTTGTAATTCAGCTGGTAAAGAACAAACCCTAAGCGATTGATGCTTTTCCCAAAAAGTCACTCACAAGAACAAGGCGAGCTGAATCGTAAGCCGTTAGACGCGGTCGCTTAATTAAGAAAACATCGCTCGCGACTCGCGAATAGCAGCGCGTATTGCCAACAGGTCTTCAGAGCACGAATACACCCCGAAGCTCATTCGAATAGTAGCCTGCAACCCTAGCCTTCTAAGGGTCGGCATTGCACAGTGATTACCAGCCCGCACCTGAACGTTATGAGTATCAGCAATCGTCGCAAAATCGTGCGGGTGCACGCAGTCGATGCCGAAAGATACAACCGTCGCCTGAGGCCCCCCTATCGTCGCCGGCCCATAAAGCGTCACACCTGGCTCATCACGCAGCATCGCCATAGCCTCATCAAGCAATTGGTGTTCATGTCGCAAGAGCGCCTGCCGATCGAACCGCTGAATAAACTCTATCGCTGCTCCTAAGGCGATCGCCTCAGGAAATGCAGGCGTGCCAGCTTCAAAGCGCTGTGGAACCTCAGCCCAACCCGATCCCTCGACGCTGACATAAGAGATCATATCGCCTCCACCCTGAAATGGCTGCATCTCAGCTAAGCGCTCCGGCTTTCCATAGAGCACCCCGATCCCGGTTGGGCCGTATATTTTATGCCCAGAGAAAACGTAAAAATCACACCCCAGCTGATTAACGTCTATGCCTAGGTGCACAGCACCTTGCGCGCCATCCACAAGAACACGAGCGCCGTGTTGCTGTGCGAACGACACCAGCTCTTCGACCGGAGTTATTGTTCCAAGAGAGTTTGCAAGTTGGGTGATGGCTACCAGTTTGGGCTTCAGTGCAGCGACCTTACTCTTAAAGTCAGCTACATCGAGCTGTCCATCCTGAGTGATCTCTGCAAACTCTACCTTCAATCCCTTTCTCTTTGCTAGCAACTGCCACGGGACGATATTGCTGTGGTGCTCTAATAGGCTAAGAAGAATCACGTCACCGCTATTAAATAGCGACTCCGAACCGTACGCTACGGTATTGATGGCCTCCGTAGCACCGCGCACAAAAACTATCGTCTTTTCGTCTTTCGCTCCAAGGTAACTAGCGATCGTTCGTCGCGCATCATCGTACCGATCTGAAGCGATGGCGCTCAGCCGGTAGGCACCGCGATGGACATTCGCGTTGGTATGAACCAGTACGTGCCTTAGAGTGTCTAGCACAACCGCCGGCTTCTGACTGGTGGCGGCCGAGTCGAGGTATGCACCCCCTGGACCCTCCGAAAAAAATGGGAAGTGAATCCGTGCCCGTAATCCCGGGACATACTCCGGTGAACCACCCTGAGTTAATATTTTCTCCGCCGCCATATCTTTCAATCCGCGCTAGCTTTAAGCAATTTAAAGAATCCAGCTATTTAGAACTTAAACCGACACCTTCTAGCACAAAATGCTAACATCGGCGCCTGCTTCGCTCTATCCTATCACCACTTAGTAGGCTCCAGCACCCTTAACTGCCCCACTTTTTTTGCTGGCCGTACGATTTTCCTTGACCATCTAGCTCCTACAGCGATATTCTGCCGACCTCGGTTTGTTGAATTTATGTCCTTTTTGGAGCTTTATTTGTTTCAAAGCCCCATCAGCAAGACCGCGTCGAATACTAACTACTGTGGAGATTACTACGACAGCAGACACTTCTCCTGCTGATTTAAGGAGAAGGTGGCTGATGGTGTGTGTGTAGGGTCCGGCAGAAGTCAGATAAGAAGCGCGATTAGTTTGCTGTAAGGGGACAAGAGATGAGACGGCAGAGACGGGTGGCATGTGCCAACCGGAACACTTACTTATTACACCGGTAGCAGGTGTCTGGTGGAGCGCTCGTTTGTGATCCCTCCCGCTTAATCGTGGGATTAAATTTACAGACGGTAGCTTTTTGTTAGGCTCCAACAGTCCTGGTATCGTAACTTTTGTTGAGACGGTCAGACTATGAAATCTTGGTCGAATTCGGATGTTCCTCCTCCTGGTGGTGTTATTCCTGAGCTGCGCTTACTTGCTGCTGTTCTGCAAAGAGCGATTCATGATTTTATCAGCGGTGATGGAGATGTTCGAGAGGGTGCTCGCTCATGGTTAATGGACGATGAGCCAACTGATGCCCCCCTCTCTTTTAGGTTCATCTGCGAAGCGTTGGATCTCGATCTGGACAGCCTCCGGGTCGCAATCGGACGTCAGGCAGAGGCGCACGTTAGAGATTTTGCAGCTGCAGAGGCTGTGTAGTCTCCTCATCTCTCCAGCGGAAAAGCTTTAGAGATTCGGTAAGGAGATTTAAAAACGCGCTTTGTGTAGGTATACACGGCGCGTTTTTTGTTTTTTTGGGGGCTTTGGAGAGCATCGCGACACTTAAATTCTCCTTAACTACTCTTTGTCGGCTAAGCCGGGCGATTGTTACCAGATTTGACTAGTTCCCAGGATTGGGTATCCTTTGGATCGTTATTTGTATTAACGGAGCCTCCTATGAGCCTCGAACAGGCCCCTGATTATCTGACAGACCCACGTAGGAATCCGCCTCTTACCCCGGAACAAATATGTGAAGCGTTAGATCTCACGCTAACAAAGTTTAATCAAAGCCCTGGTGTAATTTCTTTTTCTTCTGGTCAAGAAACAAAACAAGCGCTCAAAACAGCATTGAACAGCTTAAGGTTAGCTGCTGGTCAACCCGCACTCTCCAAGACCGAGCCTAACGGTTCATTTGGTATTGAATTATCTTATTTAGGCAGCGCAGATTTAAGCCAGGACGCTCTAGGTAGTTTGATCCGCGGCTATGCAGTACTGCTAAGCCACAGTTCTCAGCGAGTTTCTCCTGAGACAGGAGAAAAGTTGAGAACCACTCTATCGAGCACTCTGAATTCCATCGATGCCAAGACGAGTCAGTTCTTGCCTGGAGAGCAACTAGATATCAACAGATTCCTCAATTTGTTAAACCGTGAGTCGGACCAACCTCAGGAATAAGCCGAATCAAGACGGCTTAGGAGACGGGCCCACCTAAACACCGCGCTTTAACCTAAAAAGAGCAGTTAAGGTGGGGCAGAATGGTGCAGCTGGTTAAAAGCACAAAGGATTTTGATATTTTCGGCGCTGAACCCTGGCACCGTCAGGGTGAGCACCGAAAATTCAAAAGCCGCAGGGATTTTAGCCAGATGCGCGATTCTGAAACTCGCAACTGCCCTTTTTAGGTTTAACGCTCACCAGCGAAACAAGCACTCGCTAGAAGCCGAGACTCCCGCGTTTACGGCCGCATAGTAGCCCATTCCTAGTAGTGTGGTCATGTTGGTCTGCTCTAACCCGATCTCTGCACATGCTAACACCCACCCTCTCCGGGAGCTGCGAAGCTCGGCTTTGGGAGAATTGTAATCTCCTGTCATTCCGAGTTGGTAACTTTCTCCGGGTGCGCCCTCGAAATCACCCTGACACTCCACCACTTTAAGGTCATGAAGACACCTCTGATAGACGGTGACGTAATCCCAGCAAGTACAATTGCGGTCCTTTTCGTCTCGTGCCAGACAATTGGAGTACCCTATTTGGTCGAGTTCCGTGTATTTCTCGCAGTTTCTCGGATCTCCCTTAAAACGCCAGACGAGCCTGACTTCGTGCTTACCAGGTAGCACAGCGATGCCCCATGTTGTGAAAGTAACCCCATCAATCGAAGCGGTTCCAAAAAGAGCGTCGTAATCTCCGGCCGGCTTTACTATAGTTACCTCAGAGTCTGGTCGCTCCGGGCCAGGGTAGCCCTTGAGCGGCGAGCAGCCAGACGCCAGCACCCCATAAGCAAGTAGAAATAACAGGGTAAACAATCGCATCAAGACTTCCTTAATACAGGTCCGAAACATAAGTCACCAATGACCTCAAGATAAGTGAAAACGCCACTTTACAACCGCCGTAACTTCCTAATCTAGCTCATGTATTCATCTTCACTAGAAATTTACCCCTTCCTGTCTATTGAGGATAGGCGGTATAATCAGGGTATGGGTTGTCAGCGCAGTGAGCTGACCGGGAAAGGTGTACTCCTTCCCCAGCCGCCTCTATGTTTGTCTGGCACGTGCTTTGGGGTCGGCTATTTTATTTGGGCCCGCCTGACCGAATGTTGCTGGTGCGGCATCCTAAATAGGGAAGTCGATACGAGCGGTTGTGATCGGATTAAAGGTTTGATGCAGGTGACACCATGACGGAGAGTAAGTCGCGCGGAAACTGTCCAGAGCTCTGGGATAAACTGCTCGCAGAGTTGGACGAAAAGCTCCAGCTCGGGTTACTCGATAGGCTTCGACGGGTAGCGGCTTATCACTTCGAAACTGAGATTCTATTTATCGATCCTGCGTCTCCAGATGATTTGGCCTATCTTAACAAAGGCCCTACCCTGCAACAGCTTGAGCTGTTTGCACAGGATGCCACGCGAGTCCGCGAAGTTCGCATCTGCAACGAAGGTAAATTCCCAAAGAGCGTCTGAAAGAGTCAAACTGTTTCAGCTACAGCGGCGCCGAGTTCCGTGAGACGCCCAGACTAGGGCGGTCGCTCCCCCTAAACGCCGCTGCTGCCTATTGCTCTACTTGCTTGCGCAGGAATGTTGGGATCTCGTACTTGTCCTCATCCTCACCTGCGGTAAGAACCGAAAGCTTCTTGAGCTTGATAACATCTGACCCGTTTTGAGTCGGAGAGGTTGTTGTGACTTTACGGCTAAAAGCGGGGGCATCAACGTTTACTGCTCCTGCTGTTATACCTGCCGGCTTGGCCGCAACTGCCGAAGCTACCGTTGAAGCCGTCACATGATCTCCAAAGCCCGTAGCGATTACAGTCACACGCACACGGTCAGTAAGATTCTCATCAATCACCATTCCCCAGATAATGTTCGCATCCTCGTGCGCCTCTGAGTGAATAAGCTCTGCTGCCTCATTAACCTCTTGCAGCGTCACATCCGGCGATGCAGTCACATTGATTAGTACGCCTCGTGCGCCGTGAATCGAGATATCCTCAAGTAGCGGGCTTGAGATAGCCTTCTCAGCCGCCTCTACAGCACGATTATCTCCGCTGGCCTCACCGGTTCCCATCATTGCCATGCCCATCTCGGACATGACTGCACGAACGTCGGCAAAGTCCACGTTTACGAGTCCTTCGCAGATGATCAGATCGCTGATACCCTTCACCGCTTGATAAAGAACATCGTCTGCTTTGCGGAAGGTATCGAGCAACGAGGTGTTGCGCCCTGCAATCGAAAGAAGTCGCTGATTCGGGATGGTGATCAGCGTATCTGCGTGCTTCCTAAGCTCCTCAATGCCCTGGTCGGCATTGCGCATACGGCGCTTGCCCTCGAACATGAACGGCTTGGTAACAACACCCACCGTGAGGCAGCCGATACTCTTGGCTACTTCGGCTACAACTGAAGCTCCGTATGTGCCGGTTCCACCACCCATTCCAGCGGTGATAAACACCATATCAGCGCCCTCGAGCGCCTTACGAATCTGCTCGACTGACTCGCGCGCTGCAGCACGACCGACCTCTGGGTCAGCACCAGCTCCGAGCCCCTTGGTGATATCATCGCCTAGGCGAATCTTATTAGTCGGTAGGCAAGAGGCCAAAGCCTGCGCATCCGTGTTGGCTGCGAAGAACTCGACCCCTGTCAGGCCACTACGAATCATGTTGTTAACGGCATTTAATCCGCCACCACCGATTCCGAATACCTTAATCTTTGCGTTCCCTGACTGAAGGATCTTATTCTTTACCTCGTCCATGCTCCGTTCCTCCGCACTACTATGAAAATCTAATTCGAGCTGTTGACCGTCCGACACTCTAGCACTCACGTCAAAAAAAACCGAATAAAAAATAGGTCAATCTGCGATTATGCGCCTTGATCCTGGGGCCATGCCTAAATGCTGCATTTACCCCCACCTATTTTGTCTCGGGTCACTTTGCCCCAAGGCCAGTGCCTACTCCCTACCGCGCCCCATTATTAACCTTTACCGTTAAAAGTAAAGAGATACAAAAGGTGTTTCTTTTTTACCCTTAAAAAATATCCCTCTTCTTCCGGCCACTTGGTCTGGCCCTGATCCTACACGGTGCTGGATAAAAGGACCAGGAATCGGCACCAACAAACCTAAAAATGCTCGCTGAACCAGCCAGCAACCCTTCTCATGGCTGTACCAACACGCCCCCTGGCTGCCTGGCTACTTCTCCGAGTAAGATTGCTCTCAGTTGCGCCGTGTAAAACGAGCCCAACCGCACCGGCGTACTCCGGCCCCTTGATTAGATCTAGCAATCCACCCACACCTGATGGCGCACCCACCCTTACTGGTAAGTTGAATGCATGCTCTGCGATCTGCGCCATTCCCGGTAGGTTTGCGCTACCGCCTGTGATGACAACTCCACTGGTCAGCATATCTTCACAGCCAGCCTTGATAATCTCACGCTGAATTAAAGCAAACATCTCTGATGTGCGTGGCTCTATGATCTCCGCGAGCAACATCTTAGAGAGAACCCGCGGTGGACGCCCACCTACCGACGGAACCTCGATTATGTCAGCCTTGCTTACACCGGCGGTCACAGCCGTTCCGTACTCGCATTTTATCCTTTCGGCCGCCATCAGTGGTGTTCGCAACCCGGCTGCTATGTCGTTGGTGATGTGATTACCACCAACTGCGAGCACAGAGGTGAACTTCACTGCCCCAGCGTGCAGCACCGACACACTGCACGTACCACCACCGATATCAAGCAAGAGAACGCCCAACTCCTGCTCCTCTTGCGAAAGAACCGCCCTGCCTGCGGCCAGGGGTGCAGCTACTATATCTTGGACTGCAAGACCGCATCTGTTAGCGCACTTAACGATATTTTGCGCACTCGCGATGGCTCCGGTGATGATGTGCACACGAGCTTCAAGTCGCACACCGGAGATACCGATCGGGTCACGCACACCGTCTTGCTCATCGATCACAAACTCCTGTGGAACGACGTGCAATATCTCTCTGTCCATCGGCAGAGCCACCGCCTTAGCCGCATCGATTACCCGCTCAATATCGAAAGCCGACACCTCCTGGCCCTTGACCGCCACTATGCCGTGACTATTCTGCGATCTGAGATGGCTACCTGAGATAATCGCCAGCACCGAAGCTACCTCGCATCCAGCCATAGTTTCGGCTTGAGCAACAGCGCGTCCTATCGCGCTTACGGTTCCTTCTATATTAACCACGACCCCTTTTCGAAGCCCTCGGGAAGGGCTCGAGCCCACCCCGATCACATCAACGGTGCCATCGGATTTGCGCTCTCCGATAACAACTTTGATGGACGATGTACCTATGTCGAGACCGGCAATAATCGAGGAAGGATTGGGCATGAAGCAGCTCGCTACAAAAAATTACTTCACCAAAACCGGCCGTCGAAGCATAGCTTGCTTTACCTTACAGACCGGTTCTACTTCAACCAGATTAAACATAGTTTGAGAAAGTCGCAATACACTTTTCTGACCTCTATCTCTGGCTTCGATTTAAGCTGCGATTAGTCTTAGGCCGGCTTATCAGCTGCCGCTTGTTTAGCTGCGGGTCGAAACTGAACTATACCGACGCGATCAAATGCGAGGTCGATCTTTAGAACCTCCATGAAACGACCATTCAATTGCTTCAACAGCGCTGCACAACGGATTCCCTGTTCAATCAAGGGCACCTTCACATCACTTCCAGCCGCAAAGACCACCGGGAACGATAGTCCATCAAAAAATACGGAAAAATCTCCCTGACCGAGAAACTCAAGCTCTCTTACCGACCGTCCAACTTCCTTTTCCACCGTGTCACACAGCTTGGCCGCTGCCGATAACTGTGCTCGCATTAGATCCGGAGAGCTTCCGTGCGCGGCTCCCTTTACCGTTATTAGCCGCCCATGGAAATTTCGACTCGCCAGCTCACTATGGGGAACCAAAAAGCTACCCTCGCGATCGATAACCCACGAGTTTCCCTCAATCCCAGCGAGAAACATCGGCTGACGCTCCTCGATCTTGATCAAAAAACAACCCCAGCGCGATGACCACGACTCCGGGCACGATGTAAGAGCTGCGTCGCGAACCCAGGTGTTACGACTAAGCATCGATTGTATCTCGGTAGCATTAAGGTGCCACCAGGCAACCGATTTATCGACTGGGAGCAACTTCTCGATCTCTGCACGGGCGAGCAGCTTTAAACCGTCAATGCGCAGCTCCTTGTCATTCCAAAGCTGTGCCCCCTTCTGCGACACCGACTGTGACAGCGAGCGAAACCCTTCCGGATTATCAAGCGCTAGCAGCGCTGCTACACTGAGAGATGTTGCCAAAGTGACCAGTAATCGCATGGGCTTGTTATCCTAAAAAAGCAGCTGCGATCTTTTTAAGACCCGCAACCGCTCTGCTCAGGATTATAGTTTTAAAGTGTGGTTTTAAAAAGAGACGTTATTTGATGTATCTCTGGCGGCTTAATCTTCTACGGGTTGTATAGGTATTTGTGCAGATAAACCGTGCGTGAATGGTATTTTTCTGCATGAATGAAGCTGGATTGCTCGCCTCACAAGTGCTGGAGGCTGCCCCACATCCGCACCTCTGGCTCAAGCCGCACTCCGCATTGCTCGGAAGCTCTAACGGTGCATATGTTCACTAATTCAAGCACATCTGCGGCGCTGGCCCGTTTATCTGGGTTGACGATCCAATTTGCGTGCAGATCGGAGACCACAGCACCACCGACCCTTAATCCCTTGGCGCCAGCCAGCTCAAGCACTTTTCCCGCAGATAGGTCTGGCGTAGGGTTTTTGAATACAGAACCGGCTGATGGCAGAGCCAATGGTTGAGTCCTCCTACGGTGAGCAAGGTTATCGGCGCAGGCCTTAGCTATAATGTCGCGGTCTCCCGGTACAAGCTGCACCTCTATAGACGTCACAGTGACCCCTGTCGGCAACCCAGAACAACGATAATTCCATAGCAGGTCGTCGCGTGCCCACTGTTGCATCTGGCCATCAGCTATGACACCCCGTACTGAGACGATCCGTTCACCGATCTCCGAACCGTGCGCTCCGGCGTTCATAAACGCCGCACCACCGATTGAGGCAGGGATTCCCGCGGCGAACTCCAAGCCAGCAAAACCCTCTCCTGACAGCCGACGAGCAACTGTCATCAACGAAACTGCTCCTCCCAAGTGGAAACGACCATCGCCGCGGCTCTCAACCGCACGAAATTCACTACCTAGTTTAATTACCCAGCTATCAAGCCCGGCGTCCGACACTAGAAGATTGCTGCCAAAGCCCAGAACCTGACACGGTTGGCCCTCAGCAGCTAGAAGCTTGCGCACTTGCTGCAGCTCAGTCTCACTCTCCACCGTCACAACAGCACGCAGGTCACCTCCAATCGCCAAGGTGGTGAGAGACGCTGCTGACACCCCTTGGCGTATTCGCCCCGATACCAAAGCGTTTACCTGTGGAATCAATGAGGCATCAAATGAACCTAAATTTGAGGCTTTGGCGAAATTGCTGCTATCTTCCACCTGATATGACCCTTAACTCCTGAGAGCCTGATGCACGCACATCAGCAACTGCGTTGCCTTCGCCCTTGAGCGCTGCAAGCAGGACGCCTGGCAGAGCGCCGATTGGACCTGCCCCAAGACACAGCACTACATCACCTGACTCTGCTGTTGCCTTGATCAACGCTGGAGCATCGTCAAGCGAAGCGCAGTACTCCTTACTGACGTGCGCTGTATCATTGAGCAGAGCCTCACCCGACACCCCTACGATCGGCTCCTCGCTGGCTGCGTATATTTCAGACATAATCAGATGGTCAGCATCCGAAAACGACTGCCGTAGCTCATCCCAACAGAGCTGCGTGCGCGTGTAGCGATGCGGCTGAAAAATGACAACAAGTCGACGCATCGAGCCGCCAAAGCACTCACGGATGGCCTTGAGGGTAGCGCGTATCTCGGTAGGGTGATGTCCATAGTCGTTCATAATGGTGACATCGCCGATACTCCCCACCACCTCTAAGCGACGTTTCACACCTTGGAATGCAGCAAGCGCTGACTTGATTACATCCACTGATATGCCGAACTCAAGACCGACAGCTATCGCTCCTAGGCAGTTCTGCACAAGATGCCTTCCAAGCATCGGCAAGTTAAAGCGCCCTAGATGCGCTCCCCGATAAACCACCGAGAACTCCATGCCGGTCTTCTGCGGCACAACGTCTATTGCACTAAGATCTGCGTCGCTCGAAAATCCGTAGGTTAAAACTCTCCTTGTCGTCTGACGTGCGATCTGCCGCAGCACCGGATCATCAACACAGAGGATCGCTAACCCATAAAACGGAACCGAATCGATGAAACGACGGAACGAATCCTCAAGATCGCGCCGGGAGCGATACGCATTCATATGTTCGTCATCGATATTTGTGACGATCGCTACAGTCGGCTTCAAGAGCAAAAAGCTGCGGTCGCTCTCATCGGTCTCTGCTACCAGATACTCTCCCTGCCCAAGTCGAGCTCCTGTTCCTAGGGTTTTTACCTGCCCTCCTATCACCACTGTCGGATCGAGCTTACCTGCATCGAGGATTGTTGCCGTCATACTAGTGGTCGTTGTCTTTCCGTGTGAGCCAGCTACCCCTACTCCGAATTTAAGCCTCATCAGCTCCGCCAAAACTTCAGCGCGGCGTACCACTGGCAGTTTTCTACGCTTGGCCTCGCGTATCTCAGGATTACTCATCACCACTGCTGATGAGTAAACAACCAGGGACGCAGTTGGCGGAACGTTCGAGGCGGCGTGTCCGATATGGATCACGGCTCCAAGCTGCTCAAGTCGGACACAAATGTCGCTCTTCTTGATATCAGAGCCGGATACTTTAAATCCCGACGAAAGAAGAATTTCTGCCAACCCGGACATACCCGAGCCACCGATGCCGATAAAGTGAAAATGCAGTCGCGGATTGTACATTTTTTCTCCTCGTTAGCGCAGTAATTTCAATATCAGGACCCACCACCAGGGGCTCTATTAAAAGCCCGAATACACAGTCCAGCCCCCTTGAGAAACCCTGCCGGACGATCTTGCCTAATTTAGCCAGTGTTCACCACCGCCGGGACTCTACGGGTACTTTAACCGATGAGGAATTATGAAGCCAGTTCAGGCGCTCTATCCTGGGGGGATTTATCCCTTCTAAGCCCAGCCAAGTTAGCAGATTAAAATGGAGATGAGACGTGCCCCTAAGGTGTATCTTACAGATTATGTTGAATATTTTTTCTGCATCTCGCGAAACAGCTATGAAGCCATCAACATCAGCTACCAACAAAGATGAAATAACCAGAGTTCATCTGCCACATTCTCTCCTGATTGCCCCAGAAAAAACTAAATACTATCGTTTTAGTGGTCGCTTACGACTTATAGTCCTATGCTTTCAATTTTATCTCAGCCACACGACGCTCCAGTTCATGAGCGCTATAATTTTAAACCTCTAAGGGGCTCAAGCCACTGGTGGGCGCTAAGCCATCTCACTGAAAGTGTTGCCGGGAAACACATCCTAGACGTAGGCGCAGGCGGCGGAGGAATCGGCAAAGCTATTAGACCTCAAGGGCCTGAGAAGCTGATTGCTGTTGAGATCGATACGCGCGCGCACCCCGTACTAAGACAGCACTACGACATGGTTATCTCCGATATCTCCTCTGTGTCACAGATGCGATTCGACTGGATTATTCTTCTCGATGTTCTTGAGCATCTACCTAAACCGCTGGAGTACCTTCAAGGGCTTCAAAAACTCCTTAACCCAGGTGGCAGAATACTCATATCTGTTCCCAACGTGGCGCACTGGAGTGTGCGATTTCCCCTGTTCTTCTTTGGTAGTTTTGAATACCAGGCGCGCGGGATCATGGATGGAACTCACTTGCAATTTTTCTGCAGAAAGACCTTTCTAAGACTATGTCGCAGCCTTCCGGAGACCAATGTGGCACAGCTGTCGTCGAGCATAGAACCTTTTGAATTAGCCCTTCCCAAGTGGATATCGAACAATCCGATTTACCGGGGACTTATCCCGATTCGACTCCGACTTGCTTGCCTCTTACCGGGGCTTATGGCCTATCAGCACCTGGCGCTCCTGCGCTCTAAGGACTGATCCTGGCCTGGTGTACATCCCTTAGGCCGCTCACTCCAGCGCTTTCCGGTAATTCCAGGCGCGGGTCAGGCCGGCCTTTCCTGGTCACCGCGGATGGTCTAAACTCTCGAAGTGAAATCAGGAGGGTGCCGGAGGTGAATGTAAATTTTGCTGAAATTGGTGTTGTTTGTGTTGTAGCTCTGCTGCTCTTTGGTCCGGAGCAGCTCCCGCAGATAGCCCGTCAAGTCGGAAAACTGGCAGCAGACCTGCGAAAAGTATCTAACTCGGTCAGGCGCGAGTGGTACAACGCCGTGTATCCTCCTGCTTCTGAAGTACGTCGTGACTTAGAAGCAGGACAACAGACCCTGCGCACGCTAAGGGCTCAAGTACTCGCACCACCAACTGGCAGTCAACCGGCACCAACTGCGGATCACCGCAAGGATGACATAAAAAACTCTGAGCCGGCCGATGCATCGTCGACTGCACACGAGGATAAACAGTGACTAAATCAGTTCAAGACGATCCTCACGCCCACTCGATGGGAGTTATGGAGCACCTAAGAGAGCTACGTAAGAGACTGGTGTACTCTCTAATAGCTGTATCTATCGGAGCCATTGGAGCCTACTACTACTCAGGCGAGGTATTTGCCCTTCTCAGCGCTCCTTATAAGCTTGGGTTTGGATCAGCACCGCTGATCGGTACCTCACCTGCAGAGGCTTGGCTGCTCAAAGTAAAAGTAGCCTTCTTTTCTGGTGCGCTGATTACCTCGCCGATCTTATTCTACCAGCTTTGGGCATTTGTTGCCCCAGGCCTCTACCAGCGTGAGCGACGCCTGGTAGTCCCATTTGTCATCGCCAGTTCGATTCTCTTTCTAGGTGGCGCCACGTTCTGCTACCGCACCGTGCTACCTCTAACACTCTCTTTCTTTCGCTCCGAATTTCTCTCCATAGGCGTAGCACCAACGATAAAGATCGGTGAGCATATCTCTATGACTATCGTGACCATGCTCGGGTGTGGCTTAGTGTTCGAACTGCCTCTTCTGACGTTTATCTTAGCTCGTGGTGGAGTAATCGATCACCGCTTTTTGCTGCGGTGGTATCGTCAAGCAATTCTTTCAATTTTCATTGTATCAGCGATTATAACCCCACCAGATGTCTTCTCGCAGATCATTCTCGCTGTGCCGCTTTTAATCCTCTATCTAATAAGTATAGGGATCGCTTGGATAGCTTCTCCCGCTCCTAGTGGTGCCGAGCTTAGTTCAGCCAAAGAACCCGTTTAACCACCAGCAATCAACAGCCTTGGCAGCCAATGACTGGGATTAGGTGAAAATCACAGCTCACGGACCATTTTCAAACTATAGCGTTCTCCAAAAGTCCGTAGCGAAATCCCGAGTTTTGGAGAACGCTATCGATTCGCGGATGCGAATCAAAACAACAACCTATAGTGATGTCCAGCAAAAGCCTTGCCAGTTTTACTGGCACGGACTTTTGCAC